>JAYUFN010000318.1:0-27892 GCA_043738705.1 Bacteroidota bacterium | reverse complement strand
ATTAAAATTTCCTGCTAGAGCTAGGTTTTTACCTGGCATCAAGTCGCGCTTAATAAAAGGGTGGCAAAATTCCACATTGTTCTTACCCTGGGTGCCATATCTCAAATGACCTAATAATAATTCGCCCAGAAAAGGTAAGTGCCCCTTCATTAATCCAGGATGCTGTTTGATATCGGGTTGATATTTTTCGAGTTCGCTGACTTCTTGTCCAATCCTAAAAAAAAGGTCCGCTATTGGCTGAGGTGCGTTGCTGCGCATGCGATACAAAAATGGATTACCGGGTTCGGTATTTAATTTAACAGAAGCCAAACCCGCTCCGTCCTGACCACGATTATGTTGTTTCTCCATTAACAGATACAGTTTACTTAGTCCGTAAGTAACAGATCCATGCTGCTGTAAATAATAGGAAAAAGGTTTTCTCAGGCGGATGTAGGCAAGCCCACATTCATGTTTGATCTCGTCGCTCATGATGTTTATTAAAAGAAAGTGGCGAAGTTACAACTCCGCCACTTTTTATTTAAGTTAATTATAAACAGTTTTTGGTTCGGGTTTTATAGTCTCCGCCAACCATAAGAACTCTTTGATGAATACGTCTGCCATCTTTTGAAATGATTCGTCAAGCAAAACACCTTCCTCTGTAAATTTCTTATCCACAAAAGGAGTAATCAGCATATGTGGAGAGGCAATTCCAAATAAACCTGGGACTAGTAATAGTAATTGCTGGCTAGAGCGCATGCCACCCATTCCACCAACAGATGCCGGAGCTATACCAAATACCTTACGACTTTGTTTTGGAAAATGGTCTAATAAGTTTTGGAGCGCAGGAGAATAACTACCGTTGTATTCGGGTGTTACTAGTATAAAAGCATCACTTGCAAACATCTTTTCTGCCAATGGCTTGAACTCTTCGGGTGTTTTATCAACTGAAACAAAAACATCCTGTAACAAAGGGAGGTTCCAGTCGCGCACATCTATAATATGTATTTTATGGCGTGTTTTTTGAGTAAGCTGTGCTTTAAGAAATAAGCCTAATCTATGCGTCACACTTAATTTTCTTGGGCTTCCAGTAATGATTGAAATATTCATATAAAAAATTGGGCTTGCTAGTTCTAAATAGCAGGTTTAATGATTAATCGGTATTTTTATAACAATAAATTCTAACTCCTGTTCAATTAAAATCTGGATATTATCTATATCCCAGATTCCGATCGCTACACTGAAATGCACAATCAATTCAGTGTTGCAAGGTATTCCAATTCATTGTGGATAGAAATAATGCAAGATGATTATTTCGGAATTATTGCTTAATCATTTGAACATTCAATTGTAGCTTAACTTCGTCGCTCAACATTACTCCACCTGCTTCAGTAAGCGCACTCCAAGTTAATCCAAATTCAGAACGGTTGAATTTACCTGTAATCTCAAATCCGGATTTTACTTGACCATAAGGATCTGTTGCAGTTCCCCCATATTCAGCTTCAAAAGAAACAGATTTAGTGATGTCGCGAATAGTTAAATCTCCAGCCAATGTAAATTCAGAGCCCCCAGTATTTTTGAATGAAGTTGATTTGAAATTGATAGTAGGGAATTTTTCTGCTGAAAAAAAATCATCACTTTTCAAGTGACCATCTCTTTGCTCATTATTAGTAGAGATGCTGTTTACATCTGCATCAAATGAAATACTTGCATCACTAAAATCAGTTGCTGAAGATTCCATGGTTGCATCAAATTTGTTAAAATTACCAGTAACATTGGTAATCATCAGGTGTTTGACTTTGAAAGTAATTTCACTGTGTGCTGTGTCGATTTTGTAAGTTGCCATTTTTTTAGTTTTTTGAAATGAGTGTTTATTTTGAATTTTAATTTTCTATCAGGATACCTAACTTGCCAATCTCATAATCCTTTATTGCTTGCATGATCTCAATTTGTGTATTCATCACAAACGGGCCATAAGTAGCTAAGGGTTCTATTGACTGACATAAATTTTAATTTATTTTCATAGGTACTTCGATCAATAATATCTCAGCATTTGTAGAAGCTGTAATTTTTAATAAATTGGTGTCCCAAATTCCCAAACCATCTCTTGTTTCCAGTGGTTGCTCGTTGACAATCACATTTCCTGATAAGATAAAAGCATATACGCCATTACCTTGCTTTTTGAATTTGTAATCGAAACTTTGGTCTTTCGAAAAATTCCCGAGCGAGAACCATGCATCCTGATTAATGAAAACTGCATTAACATCATCGGGAGCAACCACAGTAAGGATTTGGTTGATTCTATTTTCCGGTATAAAAGATTTCTGTTCGTAGCGTGGTTCAATATTTTTTTCTTTCGGCAAAACCCAGATCTGCAGAAATTTTACTTCCTTATCGCGGTTAGCATTCATTTCACTGTGCTCAATACCGCTGCCCGCACTCATGATCTGCACGTCGTGTTGACGAATAATTTCATTCCTACCTGTGCTATCTTGATGATGTAGATCCCCTACTAAAGGAATTGAAACGATCTCCATATTATCGTGCGAATGTTTTGAGAAACCCATGCCAGCAATCACTGTATCGTCGTTTAGTACGCGTAATGCGCCAAAATTAATTCGCTCTGGTTGATAATAATTTCCAAAGCTGAAACTGTGAAAGCTATTCAGCCAACCAAAATTTGCTATACCCCTTGTAGCTGCTTTATGTAATATCGTTTTCATGTTATCTAATTATTAAGTGTATGTACATGTATTTATGTAAAAAAAATTACCTTTCTGTGCTTCTAACTTTTTCCAACAAGCTATTTAATTGCGTTGCATCATGTTCATTTAAAAGCATTGAACGTTCAAATAGTTCATCCACCTTTTTTGTTGTAGCCTCAAGTAAAACCAAGCCGCTCTGAGTGAGTGTTATTACCGTTTCTCTTTTATCGATATTCGAAGTCGTTCTCTTTACCAATTTCTTAATCTCCAAACGATCTACAATTCTGGGTACATTTGAACTCTTTTCAATCATCCTGCAAGCCACATCCCTCACACAAATCTGATCTGGAAATTTACCTTTCAAAATTCTTAATACATTATACTGCTCGTGTGTTAAGCCAAACTCTTTTAATTCTTTGCTCATGATGGTTTTTAACCACCAAGCAGTATACAATATATTCAAACCTGCTTTATGTGTCTGGTTCTTAAATTTGGTACTTTGTATTGCCTGTTCCAATTTCACAATGCAAATGTATGTATGTACATTCAATTTATCAAATTATTTTTTCCTCCTTTTAATCCATATTTAAAGAATCAAGCGGAGGTTAAAAAAAAGTAGTTATTCCAAGATAGAAGCTTCTGCCAATAGAAGGGATGATTCCGGGTCCGGGATACTCATCTGTTCTTCTAGTGAAGTACAACTTATCAGCTAAATTGTTTACTCCGATCTTAACAGAATAATTTTTTATTTTATAAGTTCCACTGAAATCCAAAACCGTATATGCGGGGATATATCCTGCAATTGGATCTTCACTTAATTTTACATTCGAAGCATCGCCGTATGCATCGCCAACTGTATTAATCTGAAATGTGGCGGAAACTTTTTTTGAATTGAAGATCAGGCCAACTCTGTTGATAGTATTTGCGGCAGCTTCTACTCTTTTTCCTGAATACACCCCACTTGTATACCTTGCATCAATATAGGCAAAGGAATTAAAAATACTGAAACCGTAATGCGACTGATTATTCAGATATTTTAAAAGATTGAATTCAATATATGTTTCAATTCCTTTGTGAACGCTATTTGCAATATTTGTCCTTAACGAATATAAACTACCTGTAACAGGATCCGTTTTCAATAATACCCCGATCCGATTATTATAAGCCATATAAAAAACTCCCAAATCAAAATTCAGGAAATTTTTAATTGTCCCCCTGAAGCCAAGATCTGAATTAAAACCATTCGCATCTTTCAAACCCGGATCGATCTTTGAACTAATTCCAAATGGCTCCAACTGTCCGTATTCGATTGGCTTGTACGCCTGACTCAAATTTGCATATACATTTGCATTTCTACTTGCTTTATACTGCATCCCAATACCAAACAAAGGGAATGACCTTATACGCATTTCGTTTGATATTAGTTTATTATTGTCGCTGACCTTATAACCTTTTGAAGTACTTTTCAAATACTCTAACCTAAATCCTGGCGTAACAGAAAATCGGTCGTTAACTCTAAATATATTTTCGATAAAAGCTGCAACATTTTTAGTAGTAAATTTCAGATCGTACCCCCATTCACCTTTGATGTTCAAATTAAAATCAGCTCCTGTACTTCCTTCTCCTCCCCCCTTCCTATCGAAACTAGCATAAGCTAATCTGACACCAGTTGCAAGAGTTGATTTTTGATTTCCGGTAATATAATTTCTTGAAAGTCTAATTTCTGTTGTTAAATTATTCATCTTTTCAACACCAACTTCTCTGGGCACATATTCGTTTGTTGTTGGGTCAATTATATCCAATGCAGAAGGGCCTCCATCTTCGTTCCGCCAAACAAGTGATCTGCTACTAAAAAGATAAGTTGTTTTTACATTCAGGCTTGTTTGTTCATCAATCGAATAGTTTGCATTTGCTGCTATAATATTCCAAGGACTACGAAGCCAATTCCTTGACCTCGTTGAAATTTTAGAATCGATATTAAATAAACTATCTGTTAAACCACCAGGCATTTTCAACTGATTACGGAGTATGGAATATTCAATTCCAAAATTTAATTTATTAGCTACTTTATATTGAAGCTTTCCGTATCCAGAAAATTGCCATTGTCTGCTATTTGGTCTGTACCCGTCCATATACCGGTATTGCATAAATGCGTAATAGCTGAGGTTCTTGAAATTTCCTCCAATCGAATTAAAAGAATTAAATAAGCCAAAACTTCCTACAGTTTGTGAAGTGGTAAATTCAAAAGGTTTATTAAGAGGGGCATCTCTAATAACATAATTAACCAACCCACCGAATTGTGATCCGAACTGCAGAGAGGCAGCACCACGTACCATTTCAATTCTTTGCACCGCTTCCATTGGAGGAATATAATATGCTTCGTTATAGCCAAAAATATCGGCACTAATATTATATCCATTCTGCCGGGTATTCATCTCTACACTTTGAATAGGGTTCAACCCCCTTGTTGCAATTCCATTTGCAGTAAAACCACCTGTTTCTGTTTCAACAATATTTAAACCAGGTATCCGCCCTAAAATCTGTCTGGTATTATTAATAGCTTTATTAGCATCCAAACTATCTACAATAATCAGTTCACTTTTTTTACCGGCATAAATAATTCCATCTTTCAGCTCAGGCATATGCCCGATACCACGAACCGTTTTAAAAGCGGTAACCATAACTTCATTTAGACTGTGTACTTTATTTGTATCAATTTGAGCAGCGCTAATAAAAGGTAATGAGAAAATTAAAATATAAAAAAATGCTAAGAGCTTCATTAAAATCTTTTTGCAAAGGAAGGCGCACAGCTAATGCGACAATTGCGAAATAAGGAATTCCCGTTTACGCAAACGGGAAATATTCAATCAAGCCTTTCAATCGTTAGGCGTCATAATTATTTTTATCACTTCGCCATATAAAATGAACTAACTCAGTCGAGTTTTAAGCTAAATTTATGTCAAATTTATTAGTGTATAAATGAAAATCAACATTATATTTTATAATTATTTTCATCAATCAGCGGTTATAAATTCCTTGTTAGAACTTTAGATTTCAATATTAATATTTAACGAAGAAAGCTTTAGACCATCCCTATTTGATGATTTCAATTTGTGCTTGTATTTGACATTGCATTTTGTAATGTGTTCCATCTGAATAATAAAGCTTCACCCTAATTGGCATTTCGAAAAGTCATGTTTTATACCCTTTAACATTAGTTTGCACTTGAGGTTGTTTAACTACATTTTCTGAAAAATATTCTACTTAAAAAAGAGTTAACAGTATGTAAGTTCGCCATCGCGATTAATTCATTCATTCCAAAACCAGTCAAGTTGCCTAAGAGAGGCAATAATCTTTTTTTAAAAATCCACACTGTTTTATACTTATTTTTAAAATGCTATGGTTTAACTGTGTATGTTTGACAGCCTAAACCTGATTTATGCCAAACCTCCCTTCGCAGAAAAAGGCAAACACAATTAATTGGGGAATTATCGGATGCGGCAATGTGACTGAATTTAAAAGTGGTCCTGCATTTAACAAATCGCCTCAATCTTCGCTGGTAGCAGTGATGCGTAGAGATGCAGAAAAGGCAAAGGACTATGCGCAGAGACATCATATTCAGAAATGGTATAATAATGCGAGTCAGTTAATCAACGATCCTGAAATCAATGCTATTTATATTGCAACTCCTCCTAAATATCATGAGGAATATGCGATAGCCTCAATGCAAGCAGGCAAACCTGTTTATGTTGAAAAGCCGATGTCGATAGATACAGCTGCATGTATTCGTATGCTCAATTTTTCAAAAAAGAAAGGGATCAAATTATGTGTTGCCCATTATCGTAGAGCACTTCCCATGTTTCAAAAAATAAAGGAGCTTTTAGCTGATCAAGTGATTGGTGATATCCGATTTGTAAATATTAGGCTCTTACAAAAAGATCAATCTGAAATGATTGCAAAAACAGAAAAAAACTGGCGGGTTGATCCAACGATTGCAGGTGCCGGTTTATTTTATGATCTTGCTCCTCACCAATTAGATCTGGTATTCTATTTTTTTGGGAAAGAACAAAATGCTTGTGGTTTCGCAACAAATCAGTCTGGCTTGTATCAGGCAGAAGATATCGTTACCGGAAATATGTTATTGAAGGATAATATTTTATTCAACGGTCTTTGGTGCTTTACCATTCCAGAAAATTTAGAAGAAGATCTATTTGAAATTTCAGGGTCAAGGGGAAAAATTAGTTTTCCAGTTTTTGGACATACCGTACTTATTGAAACTCCAGGAAAAAAACAAGTGCTAAATTTCGAGAAATTACCACATATTCAACAACCTATGATTGAAAAAGTAGTACAGTATTTTTTAGGCAACGGCGATAATCCTTGTTCAGCAATCGACGCAATACAATCTATGTCAGTAATGGAAAAATTTGTATACGGCAATAGTAAAAAAGCAGGATCGTTATAAACTTGATACCACTTATCCCTTCAGGTTCATCGCTTGAGCCTCCTATAAAATTTTATAATTAATTTCTGCTAAGGACTATCTTGCCACAAATTAAAACTATGTCCACAAAAATAACAGTCAACCCAAACGGGTCATTAAAAGTTGAAGGCGATTTTACGATTGTTGATAAAACAGGAAACACCTACGACCTAGCAGGAAGGGAGGTCGTAGGTCTTTGCCGCTGCGGACTCAGTAAAAATAAACCATTCTGCGACGGATCGCATAGAGATAGCTTCGAACATGCAGCCACGGCTTTTGCACTTCCACCAAAGAAAATCGTTTAGTCTTACAACAATTCAACCTTTGTCATAATGTCACCTCCTTTGATGGTATCGATGACGTCGATGCCATCAATTATTTTACCGAAGCAGGTATGTACTCCATCAAGATGACGAGTGCCCGTCCGATTATGACAGATAAAAAATTGTGAGCCTCCAGTATTCTTACCTCTATGTGCCATTGATAAAACACCTCGATCATGAATCTGTTTTACACCCTTGGTTTCGCAGTCAATGGTATACCCAGGGCCCCCTGCACCAGTACCATCGGGGCAACCACCTTGTATCATAAAATTGGGAATAACACGGTGAAATTTAAGTCCGTCATAATATCCTTGAGTAATCAATTTCTTAAAATTTGCCACGGCTAAAGGGGCATCATCATCATAAAGTTCAAAAGTCAAAACACCTTTGTCTGTATAAATTTTACCCTTTGTTAAAATTTGTTCGCTCATACTATTCATTTTGGCGAAACTAGTGTATCGATAGCAATTGAGCAATATACTAGCAGTTTTAAAGCCAGTTTGAATGATATTTTTAACATTTTACGGTAAGGAATACTTTGCGTATTTTTCATAATATGGTAATACCTCAAACTGATTCGGAATTATATTTTGAAACAGTGTGTGCATTTTTTAAAAAAGAAGTACATGATGGTACTGCATTATGGACAAAATACTATAAAGAAGAATGGAAATATTTAGCAGAGAACGAATTACTGAATATCAAATATTTACCATCAAACGAGTATTTTTTCATCCCCTTGTCAAATTCTCAGGTTCCTAATATTCGTTACCCATATCATAATTTTAAAACTCTTGAAGATTGGATAAAACCACAAACAATTGATGCTGCCTACACAGAAAGAGCATTTGAAATTGCTAACCAAATGGTACAATTGATTAAACTGCTACATCAGCAAAAAATAATACACGGGGCTATCAATACTTCTCATTTTTTAGTTTCCGAAAACGATAAAGTTTTACTTAGCGAATGGATTTTTTTAACAAACGCAGTTCAACCAAATTTGAAGCAAAATAAATTAGATGATTCTTATGACCGCCGTAATTATATCGCCACCGAACAAAAAAGAAGAATCAATATCAAGCTAGGTTTTCGAATAGACTTATATGCATTAGGCGCCTGTCTATACAAGCTTTTTACAGGCACAACCGCTTTTGATGAAGACGACCAAATAGAAATTATTTATAAACACATTCCTTTCGATTTCCGACCGGCCCATTTTCTAAACCCCAATATGGGAAAAGAAACTGCAACCATTATTGGAGACCTATTAAATAAGGAATCGCTTAGTAGAAATATTACAGCAGAGGTAACGCAATCGGCACTGGAAAAGGCATACCAATCATTTAAAAATAAACATCTTTTGCCTGAGTATGAATTAATTAGTTCTAAAAGAATAGCTAATTTCAATCTGATACAACATTTTACAACTCTGATCGAAAATAAAATTCATTACTTTAAAAGTAAATATTTACAGGCTATAGAAAGTAATGAGTGTTTCCTTTTTTTCATACAGGGCGTAACTGGTGCAGGGAAGCAATTTGTAGTAAGTCATTGTTGTGAAATTATTTCTAACAGAAAAACGCTAGTATTAGATACCTTTTTTTATAAAGACAAGCCAATCCCTTATGAACCATTTAAAATAATACTGGATCTGGTTATAAAATATTATTTGTCGCAAGCAGAAGAAGAATTACACAATTTTAGAAGTATTTGTAGGGTTAAATTAGGATCCTCAATCAATATTTTAATTGATATATGTCCTGAGCTAAATCAAGTTATCCCTTATGCGAAACAGGATCAAGAGGAAGGACTAATTGAACTACAAAATCAATTCATATTCGCTTTTGCAACACTTCTTAAAGTAATTATAAGTACTGGAAAAAATTTAATTCTGTGCTTAAAAGATATTCACCATGCCCCAATAAGCGTACTTAAGATCATTGACGGAATGCTCTACGAATTTCCTTCACTACAGATTAATCTAATCTTCACATACGAAGCTGATATATTAAAACCCAACCAGCTTAGCTATGTTCTTAAATGGCAAAATCATCAACAACCGGGATTTACTAAAGGGAAGATTGAACTAGTTCCACTTACTAATTTTGAATCTACAAAATTATTGACTACCACTGGTTTAATTGAAGCTGATTTAGAACCCTTGACAAATTTATTATTACCGAAAACAAATGGATTAATTTTTTTGATAGATCGTGCCTGTGAAATCTTAGTAGTAAACGATGCGTTGTATTTTGATTCTGTAAGATCAAAATGGAAGTTGAATTACGAGAAAGCCATTGTATGCAATATTAATTTCACCAATCCGTCAGTGTACTTTGAAGGGTTAATCTCGAAATTGTCAAATGAAGAATTGATTCTACTTAGTTACGCAGCTGCATTCGGGAAAAGTTTTTCTTTTGATATTATAAAAACTGCAATAAAAAACGAGCGACTAGCAATCAATTTACTTGATCAGTTAATGCACAAAGGAGTTTTGAAGGAATCTATACGAATTGGGTTTTATGAATTTAGTGAATACGATTTATCGATTTTTATTCTACAAAATATTAAAGGAAAAACTTTAGCAGAAATAAATTATGCAATCATTAGCGCTTATAACTGCTTACCAAATTTAGAAATATCAGATGAGGATTTTATTAATTTACTTGATAAGGTATTGAGTTTGCCCACCAATCAAGCGAAATCATTTATATCGATTTTGTGGCGCGGAATTATGAAAACAAATAAGCTAGCATTATTCGACATAAATTATCAGTGCTACACTCACTTAATAAAAATGTTAGAAGACGATGATTGGATCAGTAATAAGGAGGCATTGATTGACCTATATACTGAGTATATTAAATCAGCTTCTCTTGTTTTAAAGTTTGATGTTTGTGAACAGACTTATAATTTTTTGAGGAGCCTCCCATTAACGAAATTACAATTAGGCAACTTAGGTTATAGTTATGCCAATGCGCTTTTCTTAAAGCGGGATTTTAAAAAAACCATACGGGTTTTAGTAGAAATACTTTTTGTATTGGAGGTTCCATTGAACACAAATCCGTCAGTTCCACAAATTATGTTTACGAGGTTAGCTATCAAAAAAGAAATGCGTGGAAAAAGTATGGCATATCTCGAAGGGTATCCGATGGTTATAGATGATATTTCATTTATTAAAATCAAGCTACTCCAACATACAATGGGCACAGCTTATCTCTGTGCACCTAAAATGATTCCCGAACTAATTTTGAAGCAGCTGACCCTTTCTTCTAAAAATGGTGCTTCTAATTTATTCGGCGTTGGTATAATTGGCTATGCTTATATTCTAAGTACCTATCATAACAATCCTAAAGAGGCAAGAAAGCTTTTTACAATTGCCAGTTCTATCAATGAGAGGATTGGCGATCCGATTGCAAAAGCCACTTCAGAATTTCTATACAGCACTTTTATTGGTATCAATCATTTGTCTTGGAGAGAATGCAGTGACCGGCTCTATAATAACTATATTTTTAGTAGGCAATTAGGGCAAATGAATATCGCTTTTTTTAGCCTAACATCACATTTTATAAACCAATTTTACTCTGAATTTAACATCGAGAGAATGGCTGAATCATTAGAAGCGGTTTTACCAACCATTCAAGCTAACAAACAGGAAAATATTTTTACTTTTCTGCACCTATTATTGAGTTTCTCGAAAGGTCTTATAAATGATACCATTCCAAATATTAAACTTGCTCATCCTGTTCAAAATATCGATGAAATAAAGAAAACCGTTTTAGACAAGCAGGAATTCACTACGCTTAGCCATATATATATTTTGGAGGAGATGGTTGATTTTTTTAATTGTAATTATACAGTTTTTAAAACGAGGGTAAAGAAGATAGAAGAAATGAAAAGTCAACTTAAGTTATTTAATAGTTTCATCATTCATCAGTTTTTTATAGCACTTAAGCTTTTAAAAAAAGAAGATAGTTTTAAAGTATGGGAATTACTATTTATTAAAAAAACGATTCAACTTTTTGGAAAAAAATGTAATCATCAAAAAGAGAATACTTATGCAATGTATCAACTCCTCAAAGGTCTATATTTATTAAGATGGGGCAGACCCATCAACGCAATTACTCATTTACAAAGTGCGTATGAGTGCGCCATTTTGAACGATCAGTATATGACTGCTGCAATAAGTTCGGAGGAGATCGCGTCAATTTATCATAAACAAAATAGGGTAGCATTAGAAAATATATATGCTAGAAACGCGTACACACAATATAAATTCTGGGGGGCAAAAGCGCTGATGCGAAAAATTGAAATAAAGTATCCTTTTTTACAATCCAAAAACGGGTTGTTTGTGAGCAGTGAACGAGATTTAGGATTAAAGGATAATTTCCAAGATTTTAGCAAACCATCTAAATTTCTATCCAAAGAGTTAGGGCTTCAGCCACTTTTAAGAAATATAATTAATACATTAATTGAAAATACAGTAGCAGAAAATATATCATTTTTAATCGTAGATAATTATAATCGGTTTTTAGTACTCGCATCAAAGAGAAGTGATGGAGTTGTAATAACTAAACAAATTCCTGCCAGCGAAACAATTCTGCCCTTAACCATTATTCAATATGTCTTCCGAACCAAAAAGGGTTTACTTCTAAATAATGCTTTGAAAGATACTGTTTTTAAAAATGATCTTTATATCTCAGAAAATCAGGCTCGCTCCATACTTTGTGTTCCTGTTTTAAAGGATGAAAAGACAAGAGCTTTAATACTGCTCGAAAATAATCGGATTTCACAAGCATTTACTCATGAAACTTCAGAAAAAATTCAGGCTATAGCTTCACAGATTGCTGTTGCCTTTGATAACACAGCACTTTACTATGCAATAAAAGAAAAAAATATTATAATAAATAAAGAAGCCCAAAATGAAAAGTCCGAAGAATTACAGTTAAATGTTGTTACTCATGAAATTGTATCGAAATTTTTGAAAAAAGAAATTATAAAAAATAAAATGTACCATAGTGTAACTGTTTTATTTATAGATTTCATAGATTTTGAAAATGTAACCAAAAAATATAGTACTCAGGAAATAATTAAGGAGTTTGATTTTTGTTTAGAAAAAATTGATCAAATTATTAATCAATTCGACCTAAAAAGAATTAAATCAGTTAACAAATCCTACCAAGCTTTATGTGGCTTACCAAAGCCGGTGGAGCGTCATGCAGAGAGAGTTCTAGAAGCTGCTTTAGCCATTCAAAAATTTATTCAGGAAAATAAAAAAATAAAAAAAGCGGCATCGAAAATCTACTTTGAAATACGAATAGGTATCAGCTCAGGTTCTGTAGTTGCAAGAGTTAAAGACACAAAAGAGTATTCGTTAGATATTTGGGGCGATGCTGTTGACATGGCTTCCATGTTGATGAAATACTGCGAAGTCAATAGGATTCATATCAGTTCAACTACTCATGAATTAGTAAAAGAATGGTTTGAGTGTGAATCACATGAAATAGTTATAAATTCAACAGAGGACTCTATTAAAATGTATTATGTAAATGACCAACAATTATTTTATAAAGTAAAGCATTGTGTTTTTCAAAGAATGCAAGACCTTGATCCCCGATTACATTATCATACCATCTGGCACACCACTGATGTTTTAATCCAAGTTGAAAGAATTGCTATGGCGGAGGGGATAATAAATGAAAGACAGCTACTACTCGTCAAGATCGCAGCCCTGTATCACGATACTGGGTTTCTAAATACTTATGGGGATCACGAAGAAGAAAGTTGTCAAATTTTTTTATCGGATGCCGAATCACAGGCTTATGAATTAACAATTAATGAAAAAGATTTAATCTGTAATATGATCAGAGCCACAAAAGTTCCGCAAGAACCACAGTCCAAATTAGAGCAGATACTTTGCGATGCCGATCTTGATTATCTTGGCAGAGATGATTTTTGGCTAATAGGAAAAAAACTTTTCTCGGAAATGCTTGCCTATGAATTTTTAGAAACCGAAAATGAGTGGGATGATATACAAATAAAATTTTTAAAAAATCATCATTATTTCACTGAAATATCAAAGCTGCTAAGGTTCGAAAAAAAAGAAACCTATTTGCAAGTTCTGATTGAAAAAAGGAATAGGGACTCAATTAATTTCCATATATGACAAAAGTAAAAAACATCATTTTTGATCTTGGTGGAGTTATTTTGAATATTGATTTCTCTAAAACAGAAAATGCTTTTAGAGAATTGGGTATTAACGGTTTCTCAGAGATGTATACTCAGCATCATTCTAACGAACTTTTTGTTCAACTAGAAAAAGGAACAATTAGTCCTGATGCATTTTATGATACTTTTAGAAAAGCAACTGATTCCGAGTTGAGCAATGAGGCAATTAAAAATGCATGGAATGCTTTGTTGATCGACTTTCGTTTACCCAGTCTTGAATGGTTGGAGCAAATAAAAGATCAATATCAAATTTTTTTATTTTCAAATACCAACCAAATTCACCATGATGAATTTTTAGAAATGTACAGCAGGCAAACAGGGAGAAGCAACTTTGATAACTTTTTCAAAAAAGCTTACTATTCGCAGCAACTTGGAATGCGTAAGCCTGATTTGGAGCCTTTTTTATATATCTTAAAACAAGAGGGTTTGATAGCTGAGGAAACACTGTTTATTGATGATACCATTAAAAATATTAAGGCGGCAAAACTAGTAGGTATGCAAACAATACACCTGCAATGGCCACAAACACTTCCAGATCTAGATTTGTAAATAATTAAGTTGAACAGAACTCTAAGGTTTTACTTCCTCGAATTCAATATAATCTTTATCCCCTTTAGTTGTTGAAGCATTAACCGGCTCGGCAAATGGTTTCGACTGTTGCTGTTGAAATTTTTGCTGCTGTTGTTGCATTTCCTGAATTTTATCACGCATTTGGGCAGTTGCCTTACTTACGGGAATCAACAATTCGAATACCAGTTTATAAACAAGGTAAATTACCAGCCCGTAAAAAATAAACTTGATCATAATATAACAAAGATAGTACCCGCAGGCATTTTGTGTTGTTAAAGAGATGAAAATCGTATAATTCCATTTTTTTAATGGTTTTTTATAACGAGTATCAGCTAAGAAATACCAATCAAAGGAAAGCAGATTTGGAAGTTTAATAGCTAATTCCTTACATTTGCAACGGAAATAATCAACAGAAGGGAACGGCTACCGTTCCCTTCTCCTTTTTACATACCTGAAGTTTTTGAGGCTATTGTCCTGAAAAAGTTGGGATATAGGCAGTAATTCTGCCAGAATTTTTGGAAATGGAAGCACAAGCACAACAGATAGAAACATTAATCAACCAGCTATTGGTGGAAGAACCATCTTATTTTTTGGTGAGCCTCAAAATCAAGCCTACAAATAATATTAAAGTTTTTCTTGAAGGTGATGAAGGCATTTCAATTGAGAAATGTGTGAAATTCAACCGTCAACTATATAAACTGATTGAGGAAAAAGGATGGTATCCCGAAGGCGAGTTTTCGCTCGAAGTTTCCTCTCCCGGCATCGAAGAGCCCTTACTTTTTCACCGTCAATATCTGAAAAATGTAGGGAGAGAACTTGAAATCGCATTTACAGATGGCACATTTAAAATGGGTACCCTAATTGCAGTAACCGCGGAGGATATCCTGATTCAGTCTACTGAAGGAAAGGGAAAAAAAGCGGTAACACAACAAATGCTTATTCCTTTTGATAATATAAAAACAACAACGGTTCAAATTAAATTTTAATCAGCTGCATCCACAGTTTGCAGAGCGAAAAAAAAATTAAGTTATGGCTAGTATTAACCTCATTGAGGCATTCCAGGAATTCAAAGACGCAGAAAATATTGATCGTCCTACGATGATGAAAGTGGTTGAAGACGTTTTCAAAACCCTATTGCGCAAGAAGTTTGGAAGCGATGACAACTTCGATGTAATTGTAAATGCCGAAAAGGGCGATTTGGAAATCATTCGTCGCAGGATGATTGTGGATGATGGGGAAGTGTTAGATCCTCTGGCAGAAGTAGCTTATACTGAAGCTGCTAAGATTGAACCCGATTTTGAAGTTGGTGAAGAATTATATGAAGAAGTAGATATACTAGATTTTGGTCGTCGTGCCATCCTTGCTGCAAAACAAACACTCGCAAGCCGTATCAGCGATCTAAAGAAAAATGTATTGATTCAAAAGTATGGCGCTCGCGTTGGAGATATTATCAGCGCAGAAGTTTATCAGGTTTGGAAAAAAGAGGTTTTATTGTTAGATGAAGAAAGCAATGAACTGATCCTTCCTAAATCAGAGCAAATTCCTCAAGACTATTTCAAAAAAGGTGAAAATATCCGAGCTGTTGTTGCAAGAGTTGATCTGAAAAATAATAATCCGGTAATCATCCTTTCCCGAACTAGTCCCTTATTTCTTTCCAAATTACTTGAGATTGAAGTGCCTGAAATTTTTGACGGACTAATCGCCATTAAAAAAATCGTTCGTGATCCGGGAGAGAGAGCAAAAGTTGCGGTGGAAAGCTACGACGACCGTATCGATCCAGTAGGTGCTTGCGTAGGGATGAAAGGAAGTCGGATTCACGGTATAGTTCGCGAGTTGAAGAATGAGAATATCGATGTTATTAATTATACCACTAATATTCAATTGTTGATTCAACGGTCATTAACTCCGGCTAAAATCAGTTATATGGAGTTAGATAACGAGAAAAAACATGCGGAAGTATACCTAAAAGCTGATCAAGTTTCATTAGCTATTGGGCGCCGTGGAGTAAATATCAAACTTGCTTGTGAATTAACAGGCTACGAGATCGATGTATTCCGTGAAGATGAAGAAGTGGTAGACGAATTTGATATCGATCTGGAAGAGTTCAGTGATGAAATCGAAACTTGGATCATTGATGAGTTCAAACGAATTGGTTGTGATACGGCCAGAAGTGTATTGAAATTGTCAGCTGAGGAGTTAGAAAGAAGAACTGATCTGGAAAAAGAAACTATTGCCGAAGTACGTAAAGTATTGGAAGAAGAATTCAAAGCTGAAGAATAAGCAGCTTATTAGAAGCTATCTTTGTCAAAGTCTTGATCTTATATCAGATTTTGTAGGATAGAACAAGCGAATATAAAAACGGGGGATGACCCTGTTTTGTTGACTAAAAAAAACTGAATGTCAGATCTGAAATTACCAAGACTGTTAGCAGCCGCCAAAGAATTCAACATTGGCCAGGATACCCTGGTCGAATTTTTGGTGAAGAAGGGGTTTAGCCGCGATGACCTGAAGCCTACTGCAAAGCTTACAGAAGACCATTATTATGCTTTACAAGCAGAGTTCCAACAGGATAAGCAGGCCAAAAACAAGGCCGACTTGGTAGAAATACCAAAAGGAGCTCAAGGTGAAGCAAGAAAGAAAAAAGACGAAGAAGAGATTTCTTTCGTCAAAAAGGAAGAAAAAACAACACGTACTCCTGAAATTGCAAAAGCCCCTCCCGAAGCTCCTCCAGTTGTAGAAATACAAAAAACTGTACCTGTAGTTATTGCCGAGCCAGTAGTTGTTGCCGCCGCAGTAGTAGTGGTAGAAAAAGTTATGGAGCCAATTGCTGTTGTTGTTCCTGAACCAATTCCTAATGAACCAATTGAAAGGATTATTACTAAAATCGATGCGCCCGAATTAGAATCACCTAGAGTTTTAAATAAAATTGATCTATCGGCTATAGATTCTTCAACCAGACCTAAAAAGTCGCCTAAAAAGCAAGATGCGCCCGTAGCTCCAAAAAAAGTTTCGGTAAAATCGCCTCAAATCATTCCAACTCCTGTTGAGCCTACGGTTCCTGAAATGATTGCTACTCCAGCCCCCTCTTCAGATGAAGCAGGTCCGGTTATTGAAAATATAAAAGCTGAAAAGCTGGAAGGACCTAAGATCTTAGGTAAGATTGATTTGCCTATCAATAGCGATACCCGCCCAAAACCAATGGGAAGGGACGAGAAACGCAAACGCAAACGTATTCCAATCGACAAGAAACCGGATAATGCCAGTGGCGCTGGAAACAACCAGCAGCATGGTGCTGGGGCAGCAAGTGTTGGCGGTCCATCAAAACCTTCAGGACCAAATAGACCCATTGTTCCAGCTAATAACAATGGCGGATTCAATAGAGGAGGTGGTGGTGGTGGTCAACAAGGCGGCGGATTTAATCGCGGCGGTCAGCAAGGAGGGGGTAATCGGGCTGCAGGTGGTGGTGGACAAAGTAGAGATCGCTCAGCTCCTGCAAGAAGAGGTGATGATAATAAAGAAATTGATCAAAAAGCAATTCAGGAAAAAATACGCGAAACGCAGGCCAAATTATCTGGTACTGGTGGTCGCGGAAAGAGCCTGAAAGCTAAATATAGAAGAGCAAAACGCGACGAAGCTGCTGAGCAGATGGGCGATATGACCGATGATAACAAGTTACAGGTAACTGAATTTGTTACGGTAAGCGAATTAGCTAATCTGATGGATGTAAGCTTTGCTGATGTGATCGGAAAATGTATGGGCTTGGGTATTATGGTATCTATAAACCAACGTTTAGATGCAGAAGTAATTGAACTAGTAGTGAGTGAATTTGGATTTGAAGTGGAGTTTATCGGCTTAGAAGATGCTGCAGACATGGAAGAAGACGAAGATGATGAAAATGATTTGGAAGCCGTTGAAAGAGCTCCGATTGTTACTATCATGGGTCACGTTGACCACGGTAAAACATCTTTGTTGGACTATATTAGAAGCGCAAACGTGGTTGCTGGTGAGGCCGGTGGCATTACACAGCATATTGGAGCTTATGAGGTAACTCTTCCAAATGGAAAAGCCATCACATTCTTAGATACACCGGGCCACGAAGCCTTTACTGCGATGCGTGCCCGCGGTGCCAAAGTAACCGATATCGCAATTATTGTGGTAGCTGCCGACGATGCTGTAATGCCACAGACCAAAGAAGCAATCAGTCACGCTCAGGCTGCAGGTGTTCCAATGATCTTCGCAGTAAATAAAATTGATAAAGACGGGGCTAACCCGCAAAAAATATATGAGCAACTTTCCGGAATGAATCTCTTGGTGGAAGCCTGGGGTGGTAAATACCAAAATCAAGAACTATCTGCAAAACAAGGATTGAATGTAGATCTGCTACTTGAAAAAATATTGTTAGAAGCTGAACTTTTAGCGCTGAAAGCAAATCCGGAAAGAGAGGCAACTGGAACTATTATTGAAGCATCGCTAGATAAAGGACGCGGTTATGTAGCCACTATGCTTGTGCAGAACGGAACCTTGAATCAAGGTGACCTGATTGTTTCTGGACAGCATTATGGACGCGTAAAAGCAATGTTCAATGAACGTAATCAGCGTATTGATGTTGCGCCTCCTTCTACTCCTGTAGTGATATTAGGATTGAATGGCGCACCACAGGCTGGTGAGAAATTTAAAGTATTTGAAGACGAAGCCGAAGCAAAAGAGGTTGCCACAAAACGTGCACAGATCATGCGCGAACAGGGCTTGCGTGCCAGAAAACATATCACATTGGATGAAATTGGTCGCCGTTTGGCACTGGGTAACTTCAAGGAATTAAACATTATCATTAAAGGTGACGTGGATGGTTCTGTAGAGGCATTAAGCGATTCATTACAGAAATTATCAACCGAAGAAATTGCCGTACGTGTAGTACATAAAGGAGTTGGACAAATCTCTGAATCTGACGTATTATTAGCAACTGCATCCGATGCAATTGTGATTGGATTTAATGTACGCCCTTCAATGCAGGCTAATAAACTTGCCGATACGGAAGGTGTTGAAATTAAACTGTACTCAATCATCTACCAAGCAATCGACGAAGTAAAGAGCGCGATGGAAGGTATGTTGGAGCCTAAATTCCAAGAAAAAATAACGGCTAATGTTGAAGTAAGAGAAGTTTATAAATTCGATAAAGCAACAGTTGCAGGATGTTTTGTACTTGACGGTAAGATCGCACGTAACTCAAAAATTCGTATCATCCGTGATGGAATTGTGGAGTATCCTAAAGGAGAAGGACAAGCCGCTGAATTGGGCAGCTTGAAGCGCTTTAAAGATGATGTAAAAGATGTTGCATCTAATACAGAGTGTGGATTAACTATTAAGAACTTCTCCGACCTACGCGTAGGTGATATTGTGGAAGCTTTCGAAGAAGAAGAAGTAAAACGTACTTTATAAGTTTTGTTAAAAGCTATGTGAATCAGGTCCTGCGCGACCTGATTTGCTATTTTTAAATGATATTGCAGTATATGAAGCAGGCACTAATTATTTTTTTATTGGTAGGTGGTTTTTTGAGCGCTTCTGCTCAACCAAAAAGAGTTGTAGCGGATAAAATAATAGCACAGGTTGGAGATAAAATCATCCTGCATTCTGATATTACCAACGCAATTTCGGATATTAAAAGACAGGCTCAGGGACAAGAGGGCGCAGTGATACCTTCAGAGTGTCAAATTCTTGAAGGACAGCTGATTCAGAAAGCACTGGTATTGCAGGCTATGAAAGATTCCTTGAACGTTAGTGAAGATGATATTGAGAATGAGATGGAAAACCGAATCCGCAAATACATCAGCTCATATGGTTCTAAAGAAGTACTCGAAGAAATTGCTGGCAAAACTGTTTATCAAATCAAGGAAGATTTCAAAGAGGCTTTGAAAGAACAAAAGCTTGCAGACCAGATGCGCGGAAAGATCGTTGACAATATTAAAATGACCCCAACCGAGGTGAAGGCTTATTATAGCAAAACCCCAAAAGACAGTTTGCCATTTTACGAAAGTGAAATTGAAGTGAGCCAAATTGTAATTCAGCCAAAGGCAAATAAGGATGTAGAAGAATATGTTTCCAAACAGTTATTTGATTATAAAAAGCAGGTAGAAAGCGGTGCTAAAAAATTCGAGCAACTCGTTAAGTTTTATTCAGAAGATCCGGGTAAAGCAGAAAATGGAGGGCAGTATAATCTAAACAGAAATGATAAGAACATGTGGGACCCAGCATTCTTATCAGGAGCATTCAGATTGAAAGAAGGGCAGATTTCTGGAATCATTAAATCGAAGTTCGGATTACATATTATTCAAATGGTAAGTCGCGCTGGGGATGATGCCGTAGTAAGACATATTTTACGGATTCCTCCAGTAGCTGACGAAGAGATCAATGAAGCAAAAAACAAACTTGATTCCATTAGAATAAAATTGATTGATGGAAGCCTTAGTTTTGGTGCTGGGGTAAATAAATTTAGTGAAGATGATGGCAGTAAATTTAGTGCAGGGGCCATTTCAGGAAGAGATGGAAGTACGCTTATTACATTAGATCAGGTTGATAAGGAAATGGTAGTTGTTTTGAAAAATATGAAACCGGGTTCGTTCTCTAAACCGCAGGTTTACACAGATGATCGCGGGAGTAAGAAGGTTCGTATTATTTATCTTAAAACCCGCACAGAGCCCCATAGAGAGAATTTAAAAGAAGATTATAATAGAATTTCTTCTAGAGCTTTGGAAGATAAAAAAACTATTATTCTTGAAAAATGGTTCAAGGAGCATATCCCAACTTATTATATTTCGATCGATAAGCAATTCTCCAATTGTGCAAGTCTGGGCGAATGGCGAAAAGCCTCGATAGAAGATAAAAATTAATGAATTGGAATTACTGCATTTAGAATTTAAAGAAAACCCCAACCTCTGCATAAAAAATCGTTTCTAAACGCTCCTCACTCAAATTAGATACGGTTTTACTATGCGTAACGCCACTAGTAGTTGTTGTGGTAGTGGTATTGGTTATATAAGTGATAGCACTTTGGGGAATTGCAAAGCTAGGAGTAAGAAAAAGTCCCCAATTATTGCCAAAATAGTTGATCGGTAACGATAATTCATAATCCATTATTACAAATTGCATGGGATTCATAGCATTAACCGTAGTGGTGGTAGTAATGGTAGATCCTGGAACATTGATAATAGTACCATTAGCCGTTCTTTTTTTTCCGTTTTTTGTTTGCCGCTTATTAATATACATATCATAATAATTTCTTGTACTGATATTAGAATATACGGAGGGCTCAATACTCCAGGCATTATCCGCAAAACTAAACTCATGGGAAACACCAAAATCAAAAGTCATATCAGTTTTACTTTCTGAAAACATCGCATAAATTTCTGCACTAGCATTGAGATAATCGCTCGTAAAAAAACTTCCTAGGTTTACATTTCCGAGTATTTCAGAACGAACAGAAACACTATTGGGATTATAAAAACTTTTATCAACTCCAGTTGAAATACCAAAATGGTCGCCAATTAATTTTTCGTACCCAATCGAAAGATTTACTAAATCAATTCTCTGAGCATAACTACTTAACAAGTAAGAGGCCTCTGCTTTAACATAAAAGCCGGAGTGGTTGAGATAGCGAAAAGCAGTACTAAGATATGGAACCGGTAGGGAATCTTTTCTCCCATGATATACTTGATTTGAAACATAATTTAGCGTTAACTTAAATGGAGATTTTTTTGTTGGCAAGCCACTTTCATCCTGCGCATTTGCAGAAATTGAAATTCCCATCAAAAAAAATAAAACCCAATAGATTGAAATTTGTAAGGTTTTCTTCATGTAACAATATTAATTCTTTAAATTAGCCTAGGTTATCCAAAAATACTTAAGAATTTTAACTAAAATAAGACAATCTTATTGATCTTTCAACAACAGTGTATTTAGTAAATTTGTTAAAAAATATTCCCTTCTTAAACTGAAAGCGACTTTCGAGGTCTATCTTATATAAACACTAAAAAAACAAAAATGAAAAAATTAATTTTATTTACAATTATTGCTCTCGCAAGTTACTCATTCGCTTTTGCTCAGGAAAAACATGAGCACCATGAAAAAGCAGAGAAAGCAGATATGAAGAACGATAAGAGCGATCTTAAGCACGACAAAAGAGATATCAAAGCAGACAGAGTTGATATCACTAAAGATAAATCGGCTATTGACAAAACAAAAAAAGATCTGAGTAAAGACAACAATCAAATCGCTAAAGACAAGTCACAATTAAATACCGATCTGAATGAGAAAAAGACAGATATTGCTAATAAAGATAACAAGGCTGCTACTAAAGAACAATCAGAAATCAATCATGATAAAAACGGATTGAACAAAGCACGAGCCGATCGTAACGCTGATAAAAATAAATTAGAGAAGCAAGCCAAAGACCTAAATAAGGATAAAAAGGATATCAGCAAAGATAAAAAAGATGCAAAAAAAGATAAGGCTGATTTGAAAAAAGATACTGATCACTAATCTCAATTAAAGTAAAAATAAAAGCGAAGCAAATAATTGCTTCGCTTTTTTGTTACTACTGTTGCACTACTTGACTTCTTAAAGATTCAACCAATTTACCTACACTTACTAGAGCGGGATTACTTGTTGTTACTCCGTTCTTAGCAGCTCCCTTTAAAAGGTCTGCTTCGAAAGCATTGAAATCGCTGTTATCCGCTTTTCCATTCATTCTTGTATTTTGAGTGGGGTCATGGGCTGCTACCATTGTTTTTCCACCGTAAGTAAAATTTTTAGCTCCTGCTGCCGTTGCAAAAAAGTCTGTGAGGTTTTTACTCAACACCATGAAGCCTGTTAAATTACCTCTTCCTACTTCTACTAATAATGTTGTGAATGCACCATTAATAGCCGTGTCGCCCGCAATAACAAAAATAGTACTATCTACAATGGAGCGGATTAAAAACCGACCCTTTTCGATCATCACTCCCTGAGCGGCTTTGGGATCTACTACCATCGTAGTTCCCCCAAGAGAATCATATAGTGTTGGGCTTGCCGGAACATTACTATTTTTTTTACAGGACGAAACTATCAACGACAGTGAAAAGAAGAAAATAATAGAAACTAAGATTGCTGGTTTTTTCATAATTGTTTGTTTTAGAAAATTTGTTTTAAATATTTAGATACGATATAACCCGGGGAATTTGAATTAATTGGGCACCCACTTTTTAATTGCGCCTCAGTTGGAATAAACCGATCTGCCTTATAGGTAAGGCTTCTTTTAAAGTTGCTTACAATCTTATCTGCGCTTGTTTTAGCAGGATAAAATGTAAAAACAGCAATTTGAGTTTTAGTGTTAACCAATACATGATCAATTCCATCTTGTTGAGAAAGCCAGTCAGAAATTATTTTGTTGTCTTGCTCATCTATATTTTGTTTCAAATCAATTCGAGCCATAGCAATGGTATAGGCATCAGGTGCTTTTGGTCTTGTTACCAAATAAATATGAATCGCAAGTATGGCAATTAATAAACCCATCACTGATATTGTACCAATCAGGATTTCTTTAATCTTCTTTGTATTCATAAAATAAAATGTAGGTTCGTGAATATTGTTAGTAATTGATTTACGAGATTTGATTCTCCCTGGATTTAGTTAGAAAAAAAATATTTGAAAAGCTGGTTGAGAAAGGTGAAGAGCTTACATTCGTTTTTAGAAATTAAATATTACGTGTCGCCCTCAAAAACATATACAGAAGAAGAATTGGTCAGGTTATTGCAACAGCAAGACCGGAATGCGTTTTCGTATTTGTACGACAATTATGCTGCCGCATTAAACGGTACCATTTTTAGAATGGTTAATGATTCGGGTATTTCAGAAGATATTTTACAGGAAGTATTTATTAAAATCTGGAATAATATTTCTGGCTACGATCAATCAAAAGGGAGGTTATTTACTTGGATGCTTCAAATCGCAAAAAACCTTACGATTGATACACTAAGAAGTAAAGGGTATAAAAAGCAAGCGAAAATCTCTTCCGATGAAAATTCCGTAACTTATATAGGAGATGGGGGCATCGACCTAAAAAAGGCAGATGCTATAGGATTGAGAAAGCAGTTGTTGAATTTAAAACCAGAATATAGAGTTTTAATCGAAATGGCGTACTTTAATGGGTATACACAGGATGAAATTTCAAAAGAAACCAATATACCTTTAGGCACAGTTAAAACAAGGATCAGGGCAGCTATCATTGAACTAAAAAAAATATTACAATAGTATTTGTGGATACACATGAGATCATATCGTCGGGTTTATTAGAGCTATATGTAGCAGGATTGACTTCTGAGGAGGAATCCCTACAGGCACTAAGCTATCTACAACAATATCCCGAAGTATTGGCTGCAGTTCGTGAGATTGAAGGCGGTGTGGAAGCTTATGCTCAAGCCCACTCTATAGCTCCAAATAAAGCAGTGAAAGAAAAAATATTTTCTTTGATTGATGCAAAAGAAAATGTGAACCTGTTTAAAGCAATTCCTCAATCCAATCATAAAGTAATACAAATCGTTTCATACTGGAAATGGGTTGCTGCAGCAGCTGTTATTTTGCTCCTTTCAAGTAGTTACTTTAATTTGTTATTCTATCAACAAAATCATTCACTCGATAAGGATTTGCAAAACCTAAAAGATGAATTATCAATTGCAAAGCAGGGTATCACGGAAATGAAACAGGATATGAATGTGGTTCAGAGTAGGTACAGCGAGTCTGTAAGATTAAATGGAATGAATGAAACGCCAGATGCTGTTGCAAAAATATTTTGGCTTAAAAATACAGGTGAAGTATATATTGATCCGAGTAATCTTCCAGATCCTCCTTCAGGAAAACAATTTCAACTTTGGGCAATAGTTGATGGGAATCCTGTTGATGCAGGTATGATCATTACATCAAAAAATGGAAGCAAATATCATATTCAGAAAATGAAAACATTTGGTAAAGCTCAGGCATTTGCCATTACAATTGAAAAAGAAGGTGGTAGTCCAACCCCTACTATGAATAAAATGGTAGTGATGGGGAAATTATAAATATCGCAATCCAAAAAGTTCTTTCTGTCGTAAATAATTGAGATATAAAATTATTTACACAAAATGAACCAGATGAAAAAAATAACAAGCCTAAAACTGTTAGCTCTAACAGTATTTTTTAGTCAATTTAGTTACGCCCAATCTTCAATGGAAAAAACGGTTCAAGTAGGTGGCGCCACTATGTATCCAAGCAAAAACATTATTGAGAATGCCGTTAACAGTAAAGATCATACCACATTAGTTGCAGCCGTTAAAGCAGTAGGATTAGTTGAAACACTTCAAAGTGCTGGACCATTTACTGTATTTGCTCCAACCAATGATGCATTCGGTATGTTACCTACAGGTACTGTAGAAACTTTGGTTAAACCAGAAAACAAAAGTACGCTAACTGCTATCTTGACCTACCATGTAGTAGCAGGAAAATACAGTGCTGCTGACCTAATGAAGCTGATCAAAGAAGGTAAAGGATCAACATATTTAAAAACAATTCAAGGGGGTTCGCTCTGGTTTATGATGAAGGGCAAAGCCCTTTTAGTGAAAGACGAAAAATCAGGGGTCGCTGCCATTACAATTAAAGACGTTAATCAAAGCAATGGTGTGATTCACGTAATTGATCATGTATTAATGCATCAATAAAAAAGAGTTTGATTTTCAATTGATTCTATTTACAAACCTGAAACTAAAATGTTTCAGGTTTGTTGATTCACCAAGAATTAAAACTTAGGTTTACTCAACAGTCGTTTTACCCTAACTGTTAATTCATTCAAGCTAAAAGGTTTTGTAATATAGTCATCTGCTCCCAAATCAAAAGCGTTCATCACAACTACTTCCTGTCCCATAGACGAAAGTACAATGATGGGTATTTTACTTTTCAGTTTTCCTCTAACCATGCTAACAATTTCCAGACCGGAAACATAAGGCATCATCACATCGGTAATTACCATATCAGGCTTAGATTCAATAATTTGGTTCATCGTTTCTCTACCATCAACAGTTGTGATAACTTCATATCCTTCTTTTTGAAGTTTTAACTCAATCGTCTTTAACAACATCCTATCATCTTCTGCTACAAGAATTTTCATAATTGAATATTAAAAATGATCCTATAAAATAATTGATTTCATTTTTTATTTCATATCAGTTTTCAGCAATTCTGCTTCCTTGTTCAATTGTTTTTGTAGGATAGTAAAGTTTCTAAAAAAGTGCGCTGCGAGTTTTTCTAACTTTAGTTGATCTTGTTCTACTCCAGCACAAATTTCAATTTGCTCAAGTTCAGCAACCATTATATTTGCCTTTAACATTGCAAGTGACCCTTTCATTTTGTGTGCTTTATTAAACACCGACTTCAAGTCTTTTTCAAAAATGAATATTTCTAGCTCTTTGATATCTTTGGGAGAACTGTCTAAAAAAAAATTAAGAACGATCAAAATACTTTTCTTATCGCCGAGCTCTTGTAATAAAGTAGTATCGAATAAAATTTCATCTTCCATTGTCGTATCCCTTGTCTTTTTTATCTTAAACAAGATACTTAAAATTAACTTAGGTATTTGTTGAAAAGAATGATTAGCTAAAATTTGATGCTTAGAATTGAGAATGAATTTACACTATATAGGCTATCACTTTTTAATACCGTCAATACCCCTTTCGTTGCTAATGATTTAATTACTTCAATTGAAATAGAACTCATCTGCTCTTTATCGGAAGCGTTCACCAGTTTAATAATCAGATCATTTGTTTTTTCATCAATGGCAGCAGTTGCGTACAAACTATCTTGTCCGGCTACTACCTCGTTATTCAAACTAATAGAAACTTCTTTTGTTCCTTTATTCAAAGAAAATAATTTCTGTACAAAATTGGTCACATGTAATTCGCTAACCAATATTTCGGCTGATAACAATTTTTGTTATGGCTCATTTCATATGCCTTAAAGATGTTTTATTGATTAAATGCAACCGATGAATTATTTAATAGCCTACATCTAAGCTCGTTGATTTATTCTTATATTGAAATTAATATTCGTTATTTTTATTGCTTGATCATAAAATTCTACGTATGAAGTTTAAAATGTTTTTCGTGTTTTTCGCTCTGATTGCCTTTCAACAAATCTATTCGCAAACATTTATTTCTGTAAAAGGAAAGGAGATTATTGGTACTGATGGCAAACCTTTCCTCATGAAGGGAACTAATTTAGGCAATTGGCTAGTACCTGAAGGCTATATGTTTAAATTCAAACAAACCTCCTCACCCAGATTAATCAATGAGCTGTTCTCAGAATTATTTGGGCCAGCAGAAACCAAACAGTTCTGGAAACAATACCTAGCAACATATATTACCAAGGGCGATATACATTATTTAAGAAGCATTGGTATGAATTCTATTCGTGTTCCATTTAACTACCGATTATTTACTGATGAGTATTACTTAGGCGGTCATGGTACTGAGCGAGGATTTGCATTACTAGATTCGGTGGTTAACTGGTGTGCTGCAGAAAAAATGTATGTCTTGCTGGATATGCATGCT
>JAYUFN010000317.1:0-3888 GCA_043738705.1 Bacteroidota bacterium | reverse complement strand
CGACAACTGGGGCATTCCACATGTGTATGGAAAGTCAGATGCCGATGCTGTATTTGGTTTATTGTATGCACAATGCGAAGACGATTTCAAAAGGGTTGAACTGAATTATGTAGAAAAACTCGGAAGGATGTCGGAAATAAAAGGGGAGTCGGAATTGTATAACGATCTACTCATCCGTATAATCATCGATTCAACCGATGCAAAAAAAGATTATGCAGATGCGCCAGGATGGTTAAAGAAATTAATGAACGCTTATGCAGATGCTATCAACTATTATCTATACACGCATCCTCAAACAAAGCCCCTTCTATTAAACCGTTTTGAGCCATGGTACCCTTTACTATGGACCGATGGAAGTATTGGTGCGATTGACATCGCAGACATCACCGTAAAGGAATTAAAAGATTTTTATTCAGGCAAACCGGCAAATGATCTTGCTATGAATGATCCTCAGAACTATGATCAATTTCCTGATGGTTCAAATGGTTTTGCAATCGCTCCCTCGAAAACGGTTTCCGGGAAATCAATCCTTTACATCAACCCACACGTTACATTTTATTTTCGCCCCGAAGTAGCAGTGGAGAGCGAAGAAGGCTTGCATGCTTATGGTGCAGTAACATGGGGACAGTTCTTTGTTTATCAAGGATTCAATGAACACCTTGGATGGATGCACACGTCAAGTTATAGCGATGTAGCAGATACTTATATAGAAAAAGTGAGTAAACAAAATGGGAAATTTGTTTATGAATACGATCATCAACTGAAACCGCTATTACAAAAACAAATCAATATTAGTTATCTCAATAACGGTACTATCTCAAATAAAAGCTTTACGGCTTTTTATACTTCACACGGACCCATCATGGCTAATAGAAACGGCAATTGGATTTCTGTAAAAGCCAATAACCGCAATATCAAAGGATTGATTCAGTCATGGCAACGTACCAAGGCAAAGAACTACGAAGAATATAAAAAAACGATGGAGTTATTAGCTAATACTTCCAATAACACGGTGTACGCAGATGATCAGGGTAATATCGCATACTGGCATGGAAATTTTATGCCCAAACGAGATCCGAAATATAATTGGAGTAAGCCCGTTGACGGAACTACTAGTGCCACTGAATGGCAGGGTTTACACAAACTCGAAGAACTGATTCAAATAAAAAATCCAAGCAACGGATGGCTCCAAAATTGCAATAGTTCTCCGTTTACTGCATCAGGAATTAATAGCCCAAAGAAATTGAATTTTCCAAGATATATGGCACCCAATGGGGATAATTTTAGAGGCATAAATGCCGTAAATCTTTTTAAAGATGCTTCCAGATTTACGATCGATAAAATCATTGAAACAGGATATAATAAACATTTACCTGCATTTGATGTTTTAATTCCAGCCCTCCTCAAAGCATTCGAAAAAAATAAAAATGATGCGGCTTATCAAGCACTTGTAGAACCCATTAAAGTTATATCTGCATGGGATCGCAATAGTGCGGAAAAATCTGTTGCTACTTTACTAGCTATTGAGTGGGGACAAAAACTTTGGCCCATTATCAAAACAGGATCAGATGAAGACCAAGAATCGGATGATGTAGAGAAGACCCAATATTTTGCTGCCAATGCAGCTACAAAAGCATTGCTAGAGCCATTGCTGGCAGTAGTATCCGAGCTTAATGCAAAGTTTGGAACTTGGCAAATGCAATGGGGTGATATTAATCGTTATCAACGCCTTTCCGGAAATTTAAACGAAGTATACAACGACAATAAACCAAGTATCCCTTCCGGTATGGCTGCATCCACATGGGGCTGTTTACCATCGTTTATTAGCCGAACTTTTCCAGGAACAAATAAGCGTTATGGAGTAAGTGGTAATAGTTTTATTTGCGCCATTGAGTTTGGAAAAAAGATCAAAGCAAAATCATTATTAGCCGGTGGCGAAAGTGGTGATCTCAATTCCATACACTTCTCCGATCAAGCTGAAATGTACACAAAGGGACAATTTAAAGATGTACTTTTTTATAAAGAAGATGTGTTGAAACATGTTGAAAAAGCCTATCACCCTGGCGAGTGAGGCATGCGACTGTTGATGTCTTCAAAACAATATTCTATTTTTCAATAAGTTTGATACTCTTGAATGAGTGCCGGATTTTCTGGTGTTAGCGTAAAGCTTACTCTGATGGTTGCATGCTCGCCTTGCATATCAAAATATCCGCGCAACTGATTTTCTGGAATCACTTCTCCTACTGAAAATATTTTTCCTACTTTCTCAAAAATGCCGCGTGCTTCTTTCTGCATGGGCTCAACAAAATAGTCCATGAAAAAATTGATGGCAAAGATGCCCGATTTCTGTGCTCCGTTGAAATCTGGCAACAGCTTCACCAATTCATTTCTTCGCTGCGTTAATATTTTAGAAGCAGGTAATTGTCTTGACTGAATACCGCTCAAACGAACCAAAGTATCTATTACCATTGTATTTGCTAATGATGTTGGTGCATAGGTAGCATTGGCAAAAAACATCACACCAATACCATATTCTGGAAGAATCTGCCAGTTGCTACCAAAGCCTGGTAACCCACCGGTATGTCCTACCGTTTCTCTTCCTTCACCATCCCTGCTCCAACGCAGTCCATATGCATATGCTGTTGCGAGTGGCGATGGTCGTCCACTTGGATATTTATAATTTGCATTCAATCCCGAAAAGCGCCATGGCTGTTGCATTTCGCGAATAGAACTTCTTTTGATGGGACCAGTTTCAACACCATTTCTTGGAGGCCATGCGTCTTGATGTAATGCAACATATTTACTGAACGATTCGATTGAAGTGATAAGCCCACCCATTGCTCCATAAATACCATCGTGTAATAATGGCTGCTCCACATATTTTTCATTCAACCAACGATATCCTTTTGCCAACTGATTCGTTGGAACTTTACTGTATTCCCATGAAGCATCTGTCATCCCCAATGGTTTGAAAATATGTTTTGAAATATAATCGCTGTATACAGTAAGGCTTTGATTTTTGATAATCATTCCTAGCATTGCAAAACCCATATTACTATACTCATAAGTTAATCCGGGATCATTTGATAAACTAATTCCTTTCTCTAACATCCCAGTTAAATCATCTTCTGTAGCATCTAATTGCCTGTCGCCCCAAGGGTTGTCTTCTGGAAAGCCCGCTGAATGTGTCAGCAAATTTCTGATTGTAATCAGGGGTGCATCTATTGTGAGTTGCTTCCCTTTCATCTCAGGAATATAATTTTTTACTGGATCGTCGAGTTTGATTTTATCTTCATCGCGTAATTTTAAAATTGCCATCGCCGTAAAACTCTTACTCATTGAAGCAATTCGAAACATAGATTTTGTTGTGGCAGGTATCTGCTTTTCAAAATCAGTAAATCCACCGGCACCTGAATAAACTAATTTCCCATCGAGTACAATTCCAAAAGCATATCCTGGCAAATGATTTTTTTCGGCATAGTCTTTATACAAGCTTGCAACCAAGGGAAAATATTTTGCAATTTTTTCGATTCGATTGCTATCAGTAAATTTTGGAGGCAGATAATTTTGTTGCGCTTTTAGAAAAAAGGGGCTACTCAAAAATCCTAACAAAATAAAAATACTACCAGTTGTTCTCAGGAATTGCTTCATATAAAATTCGATTCATTTTTGTTGATTAAAACTAGTATGCCATTAGTTTATGAATATATTCACCTAGCCTACTCTTAGCCATATAATTATTTTCGAGTTGCGGATTAAATGGAATCGGAGTATCGAGCGATGCACAGCGCATGACAGGTGCGTCTAATAATTCAAAACAGTGTTCGCTGATCCATGCACTGATCTCGCCACCCAAGCCACCCGTTAGGTTATCTTCATGCAGGATCA
>JAYUFN010000316.1:0-1319 GCA_043738705.1 Bacteroidota bacterium | reverse complement strand
CTTCAGATGACTTTCTTTTCTCCAAATCAAAATTCGCTAAAGCAGCAAGTGGTATGGTAGACAATTCTAAACCCAAATAAAATATCAGCATATTTCCGCTAGAGATCATAAAAAACATACCCAATAAAGTTGAGAGCATTAAAATGTAAAACTCTAATAAATGTTTATGCTCTTTTAACCAAGGGTATGCGATCAACGAAATAAGGTAGACCCCCAGGTTTAGTATATTTTTTTGTAAGAAGATTAGGTCATTAGATAAAAACATACCATTAAATAAACTCCCGGGTAGATTATAAATAAACCCTACAATTAGATTTACCAGTAAGATGAAATTGATAAAATATAATAAAGACTCATTCTTCCATTCCTTAGATCCTACTTTTATGAAAAGCAAAATAAAGATGATGGCGATGATTAACCATTCGGACTTTAGTACTTGTAAATATTCGTTCAGCATATCTTAAATTTCGAATTTTCAGTTAGCAATTATTTGGTAAGCGATACACCGAGTTTATTGATAATAATTTCTGTACCAGGTTGTATTAAATCGATCAACCAAAAAGGAGCTAACCCTACTACTAGAATTCCAGTAATCAATATACCAGCTGCAAATTTTTCATTCCAAGTGGCATCGGTTAATTGATGATAAGATTTGTTTGTTATTGGACCCATGATTGTTTGTCCTGCTGCACGCAATATATAAACCGCGGTTACAACAATGGAGGCACAAGCTAAAATAGTTGCCAATCGATACATTTTATCTGGATTCTCCCAAGATCCAATGAATACGGTCATTTCTGCTACAAATCCACTGAATCCAGGTAAGCCTAATGAACTTAAGCCAGCAATCACAAATACAGTTGAGATGAAAGGCATAATCTTTAATAATCCTCCTAATTGTGCAACCATCCTTGTATGTGTTCTACTATAGATCATACCAATTGCAGCGAAGAATAAGGCCGTCATTAATCCATGAGAAACCATTTGCATTACTGCTCCGGTAAGCGATGTTTGAGTTAACATTCCAATTCCTAACAGAACGAATCCACAGTGACTAATCGAAGAATAAGCATTGATATATTTTAGATCAGTTTGCATCATGGTAGCGAATGCACCATAAATAATTGCAATAGTAGAAACTAAGATGATTACCCATGAATATGCATGAGCAGCATCTGGCATTAAGAAAGTAGCAACCCTTAAACAGCCATATCCTCCAAGTTTCATAGAGATACCTGCAAGGAACATGGATGCTGCTGTTGGTGCTGAAGCGTGGCCATCAGGCACCCAAGTATGGAAAGGGAAAATGGCAGTAAATA
>JAYUFN010000315.1:0-3894 GCA_043738705.1 Bacteroidota bacterium | reverse complement strand
TCATCATTTGCAGGATATTTTCCCGCTAACAATCCTCAGTATACTTGCATTGTGGTGATCTTAAATAAGCCTCATGCACCTGTTTTTTATGGGGCATCTGTAGCGGGCCCTGTCTTCAAAGAAATAGCTGAAAGATTGTATAGTACTTACGTTAAAAACTCAGGGAATAATTCTTTGAAGTCGTTACAACAAGACAGCTCTTTAGTAAAATACTCAGGATATAAAAAAGATCTGACCCGCGTTATGGGGGCGCTGAAAATTCATTTTAAAGATTCAATCGGAAACACTTCATGGACAACTGTTTATGGTGATCAGAGAAATATGTTGGCAAGTGTGATAGCTGTTGATGATAAATCAATGCCCGAATTGAAAGGGATGGGTTTAAAAGATGCAGTTTATATCTGTGAGAATATGGGGTTGGTAATAAATGTAAAGGGTAAAGGAAAAGTAATGGCACAGTCTATCGACCCGGGACAAATTATTGCGAAAGGGCAATTGATAAATGTAGAACTGAATTAATAAAGACATGGCAAATCTGCAAAATATATTATACAAAGTACATCTCAAAGCGGTGCATGGAAGTACAGGCTTGGATATAACAGATATACAGATTGACTCACGGAAGATTATAAAAGGTGCGTTATTTGTAGCCATTCGCGGGGAGCACTGGGACGGACATAGTTTTATTAATAAAGCAATTGAACTGGGTGCTATAGCAATTGTTTGTGAAACATTACCATCGAAATTATATGATGCGGTAACTTATTTACAGGTAACAGATTCTCATGAAGCAGTTGCTTATATGGCGCATCAGTTTTATGGTTCTGCAAGTGAAAATGTGAAATTGATTGGGGTTACAGGAACCAATGGCAAGACTACTATTGCCACAGTATTATTTAAGTTATTTACTCAGTTAGGTTATAACTGTGGATTAATTAGTACTGTACAAAATCAGATAGGAGAAAAAGTTCTTCCAGCTACTCATACAACACCTGACGCAATTAGCCTCAATGGCATCTTGCGAAATATGGTTGATGCAGGCTGCACCCATGTGTTTATGGAATGCAGCAGTCATGCTATACATCAACACAGGATCACAGGATTAGTTTTTACTGGAGCAATTTTCAGCAATATCACCCATGATCATTTAGACTATCACAAAACATTTGATGCGTATATCAAAGTAAAGAAAAGCTTCTTTGATAGATTGAGTAGTGGCTCGTTTGCCATTTCAAATGCTGATGATAAAAGGGGGGTAGTGATGTTGCAGAACACAGTAGCCCGACAATATTTTTATAGCCTTAAAACAATGGCTGCGTTCAAAGGAAAAATTTTAGAAAATGCGCTATCCGGATTAGTAATGACTGTGAATGATAAGGAAGTGCATTTTAGATTAATTGGAGAATTCAATGCTTACAATATACTAGCAATTTATGGAGCGGCTATTTGCTTAGGTGAAGAAAGTGAAACTGTATTAACTGCGTTAAGCTTACTAACAAGTGCTGAAGGGAGATTTGATTATATTATAAGTAAGAATAACGTGATTGGCATAGTAGATTATGCACATACTCCCGATGCTTTAGAAAATGTTTTAGCTACTATCAAAAAATTGCGTAAAGGATATGAACAAATAATTACAGTTGTTGGATGCGGAGGTGACAGAGATAAAACAAAACGACCTATAATGGCGGAAGTAGCTGCGGGTTGGAGCGATAAACTAATTCTTACGAGCGATAATCCAAGAACAGAAGATCCGGAGACCATACTGCGAGAAATGGAAGCCGGATTGAACTCTGCAGCAAAAAGAAAGTCAATCACGATTACGGATAGAAGAGAAGCAATAAAAGCAGCTGTGAAATTGGCGAAGCCAGAAGATATAATTCTGGTTGCAGGGAAGGGACATGAAAAGTATCAGGACATCAAAGGCGTGAAACATGATTTTGACGATAAAGCTATTTTGAAAGAATTATTTGAATCACAACTGAAAAAATAACCGTAAACAATTACTTACTAACTACCAGTCATATGTTATATTATTTTTTTTCCTGGCTAAATAAATCTTACCATTTTCCTGGTGCTGGATTATTTCAATTTCTTTCGTTCAGAATTGCAATGGCTGTTGTATTTTCTTTGCTAATAGCTACTGTTTATGGAAAAAGAATCATCCTTTTATTAAAGAGAAAGCAGATTGGGGAGTCTATTAGAGAGCTGGGATTACAGGGAGAGCAGCAAAAAAAAGGGACTCCTACAATGGGCGGAATTATCATACTAATTAGTATTCTAATTCCTACTCTATTATTTGCGAATCTGGATAAAGTATACATAAGATTAATGATTTTATGTACTGTGTGGTTAGGGATTATTGGTTTTCTTGATGACTTATTTAAAATTCGTGCAACAAAAGCGGCGCAAAATAAAGGGGAAGCGTATAAGAAAAAAGATAGTGATGGACTTGCCGGTATTTCAAAAGTAATTGGTCAGATAGGCTTAGGTGCAATCATAGGCTTAACGCTATATTTTAGTAATGCAGTAACGGTTGAACGAGAAGTATTTTCTACTGGTAATACACAGTTACAAAAAGGAGAGCGTCTCGCAAAGGATACGAATATCGTACTAAGAAAACTGAATGGAATTGAGAAACGATTTGTAAAAGTAAAAACGCCGATTACAACAATACCATTTGTAAAAAATCACGAGTTTAATTACAGCAGATTGATTACTTGGATGGGGCCCGGTGCCGAAAAATATACCTGGATCATTTATGTGCTGATCGTAATATTTATTGTAACAGCCGTTTCAAATGGAGCCAACTTGACGGATGGATTGGATGGTTTAGCCGCAGGGGTTTCTGCTATCATTGGAGCAGGGATGGGTGTATTTGTATATGTAAGTGGTAACTATATTTTCGCTGATTATTTCGACATCATGTACATCCCTAATCTAGGAGAGTTGTCCATATTTGTTGGCGCTTTTGTGGGAGCATGTATCGGGTTTCTTTGGTACAACGCGTATCCCGCTCAGGTGTTTATGGGCGATACAGGAAGCCTTGCACTCGGTGGTATCATAGCATCTCTAGCATTTATTGTTCGAAAAGAATTGATGATCCCGATTTTTTGTGGCGTCTTCTTAATTGAAGACCTCAGTGTAATTATTCAAGTAAGTTATTTTAAGTATACCAAGAAGAAATTTGGAGAAGGTCAACGAGTATTCTTAATGAGTCCCTTGCACCACCATTATCAGAAAAGAGGTTTTCACGAAAATAAAATTGCATTTCGTTTTTGGGTTATCACAATCTTGTTGGTTGTGGCAAGTCTAGTTACGTTGAAAATAAGATAGAAGAGAAAGAAGGATAAATAAGCGATTGAAAATTATGAATACAACATCTAACATAAAGCATCGCCTAGTAATTCTAGGATCTGGCGAAAGCGGAGTAGGTGCTGCATTGTTGGGTAAGCAGAAGGGGTATGAAGTTTTTGTGAGTGATGGCGGAAATATTAAAGACACCTATAAAAAAGAACTTGAAGAGAAGCAGATTGCTTTTGAAGAGGGTGGACATAGTTTAGAAATAATTTTAAATGCAGATGAGATTGTTAAAAGCCCTGGTATCCCTGAGAAGAGTGAACTCGTAAAAAAAATTCGAGAAAAAGGGATTCAAATTATTAGTGAAATAGAATTGGCATATCGTTTTAAAGGAGATAGTAAGATTGTTGCAATTACTGGAAGTAATGGGAAGAGTACAACTACTTCTTTGATTTACCATATCTGTATAACCGCTGGATATGATGCAGCCCTAGTGGGCAATATCGGATACTCTTTTGCAAAACAAATAGCTGAAGCGCCAAAAGAATGGTATATAGCTGAGATCAGTTCTTTTCAATTGGATGATATCAAAGA
>JAYUFN010000314.1:0-3898 GCA_043738705.1 Bacteroidota bacterium | reverse complement strand
TGGGAAACCAATTTTGAGAAAGCCAAGCAATCTGCGTCGATAGACCATAAGTTTATCCTTTTAAATTTCTCTGGATCAGACTGGTGTGGACCCTGTATTCGTATGCACAAAGAGATCTTCGATAACGAAGCTTTCAAAGAGTTTGCAGGTGTAAAATTAGTAATGATGAATGCTGATTTTCCTAGGCAAAAGAAAAATCAATTGGCCAAAAATCTACAAAAGCAAAACGATCAACTAGCCGATACTTACAATTCAAAAGGCAGTTTCCCCTTCACTGCTATTCTTGATGAAAAAGGGAAAATATTAAAAGCTTGGGATGGTCTTCCCAAAGAAACTCCCGATGAGTTTCTGCGCGAAGTGAAGGAAATTACTGGTGGCAATCAGTAATTCGCATTGCACTAATTTCAATAAAACAAGCTTCCTTTTATAACTAGCAAATATTTAATTGGAATTAAGATCAGGCTGGCTTTAGTCCAAATTTATTTACCTCCACACAACTGTCGAACGCATTTCTTCTTCGTAGAAGTATCAGATCTTTTACATCGAAAAATTCCATAAAACATCGTTGAGAATAGTCAATCATCGCCTTCTCATAAATTGCAGCAGGCAGTTTTTTGGCGATCGACAAATGCGGTTTGTTGATCAACTGAATAGCAGGACAGTCATTACTACTGATATATTCATTTAATGGTTTCAGCTCTTTTGCTAGTTGTTGAAAGGGGGCTGGTTCTTGTACCCGCAGATAAACCGTATGCGGAGGAAATCCGCTATAATTACAAAGCGTTACTTTGAAGCTTTCTTGTGTGCTAATGATCCGATGCATCCATCGAATTAAGGTAGGCTCCATCTCTTCCTTCGCTAAAAAATTTACTACTGTAATATATGGCTTAGTTTTAATGGCCTCCCTCTCACGATACTGCTCATAAAAATATTTCTTCTCTACCATTACTTTCTCAAATACGTCTGTATCTGGCTGCGCTACCAACAGGTACTCACAAAAATTGTTAGTCCTTATACCGAATGTTTTGTTTGTCGTCAACCCCATTTCCATAAAGATTATTTTAAAACGATAATTATTTTAGTATAAATTTACTAAATAATTTAGCATATTAAAATCTATTTACCATGTTTACCGAAGAATGGGGAAGCAGTTCCTATAAAGGCAGTAAAAAATTTGATCAGTGGGAAGTTCCAACCGCCAACGCTACTGGCTTTGGTGCTGCTGCCGATGATTATATGGAAAGGGGGATCGACCTCAATGAACAATTAGTTAAAAATAAACCTGCTACTTTCTTTTTCCGCATGAATAGCGATGCCATGGTAGGTGCCGGCATTCATCAGGGTGATGTATTAATTGTAGATCGCAGTATCACCGCTGCGAACGGTAAAATAATTGTGGCAGCTGTAAATGGAGAATTACTTATTCGCCGTTTACAAATACAAATCAAGGGAATTACACTAGTTGCAGAAAATAAAAGGTATGGTAGTATGCAGATTGAAGAATTTAGTAGCGCTATTGTTTGGGGAGTAGTTGTATACGCCATACATAGCCTTCATTAATAAAATTCACAGATGAAAGCAATTATTGATTGTAATAGTTTTTATTGCTCTTGCGAGCGCCTTTTTAAACCGGAGCTCAATGGCAAACCTGTTGTGGTGTTAAGCAATAACGATGGATGTATCATTTCACGAACTGATGAAGCAAAACAGATTGGCGTTGAAATGGCAGGACCCTATTTTAAAGCAAAACCACTGATCGAGAAACACGGGGTAGCTACCTTTTCTTCGAATTACAATCTCTATGGCGATTTAAGCTGGCGCGTGATGGAAACACTTCGAATGATACTGCCGATGGGAACTGTAGAAGTGTATTCGGCAGATGAAGCATTTCTTGATCTCACAGATATTCCAATAAATGAGCTGCCTGCATTTGCACTCAAAATAAAAAATACCGTAGAACAGTGGACTGGCATCAAAGTGTCGATTGGCGTAGCTCCTACAAAAGTGTTGAGTAAGGTTGCAAACAGATTATGTAAAAAATATAAAGAGGCTACTAATTGCGTACTCGTGTTAGATAGTCCCAGAAAAATCGAACAAGCCCTTCAGAAAACACCTATCGAAGACGTATGGGGCGTGGGTCACCAATATGCAAAAAAATTACGACTCTATAACATCAATACCGCATTTGATCTAAGCGTTAAAGATATTAGCTGGGCTACCCAACAGCTTGGTGGTGTTGTGGGCGCAAGATTGGTTCGTGAATTGAAAGGGATGAGTAGCAATGAAATGAAAACACCATTAGAAAATAAAAAAATGATTGCTACAACACGTATGTTTGGATCGCCTGTAACTAATCTACAGGATATCAAAGAAGCGGTTGCAACTTATACATCCCGTGCAGCTGAAAAACTTCGCAGGCAATACAGCGCAGCCAATACCATCAGTGTGTTTATAGTTCCGAAAGAGCCTACTACAAATGGCCCCCATTTTAAACATGGACCCGCTATCAGCAGCTACCTCATTTTACCAGTTGCTACATCCATCACTAATGAATTAATAAAACCTGCACTTCAATTAACCGAAAGGCTATTTGAAAAAGGGAGGGTTTATAAAAAAGCAGGCGTTATACTCAGCGGTATTGTTCCTGATACTGCCATTCAAGCTTCATTATTTAATCCGCCTGCATCAGAAAAAAATAGACTGCTCATGAGCATGATGGACAATATTAATTTCGCTATGCGCAATGATGTACTAAAGTTTGCAGCATCTGGCACCAATCGCGATTGGAAGATGCGGCAGGAACTACGCAGTCCACGCTATACCACACGCTGGGAAGAACTGTGTGAAATAAAATAAGTGCTCAGTTAATCAACTTATTTTTTTGTTGCCACCGGATATTTAGCAAACAATGCTTTCATGCCTGCTTCTGCAGCTTCAGGAAGTTGGTTTAAATCAGCTCCAGTTCTGGAACGCACCAAAATTTGATAGGTGATTTTAAAACTGATTTGGCTAACCAGGAAATTATTTTTAGTACATTGTATTACAAAACTAAACTTATGTTGGGAAAATTATTTACAGTGGCCATGAGCCTATTCATCATTAACGGTCTATCTGCTCAAAAAACAACGACCATTAAATGTGGTCAGCTTTTAAATAGCAGGACTGGCGAGATATTGCGAAATCAGGTAATCTATATCAAGGGAAATCTGATCGAGTCTATTTCGCCAGTTTCTGCATTTGCACTAAAAGCAGATACCAGCATCGACCTTTCGGGTTATACTGTTTTACCCGGATTAATCGATTGCCATACACATGTACTTCTTCAAGGCGATATTACAAGCGAAGATTACGACGTGCAAGTTCTTAAAGAATCCATTCCATATCGAACTATCCGTGCTGTAAAAAGCGCCAAGCAAAGTATTATGAATGGTTTTACCACCATTCGCGACCTTGGAACAGAAGGAGCAGGCTATGCAGATGTGGATATCAAAAAAGCCATTAACAAAGGTGAGATGGAGGGGCCTAGAATGTTCATTTCCACCTTGGCCATTAATACCACCGGGCACTATCCACTCAAAGAATCTGACTACGCCTGGGAACTCAAAATGCCCAAGGGCTTACAAGAAATTACTGGCGCCGATGAAGGAAGAAGGGCCGTACGTGAACAAATTGCACACGGTGCAGATTGGATCAAGATCTATGCCGATCGTGGTTATACCAGACAGGCCGATGGATCTTATAGAAGCCTTCCCAATTTTACAACTGATGAGATCAATGCCATTGGAGATGAAACAATCCGATCAAATAGAAAGCTCGCTGCACATGCTGTAACACGTGATGGAATTATTGCTGCCATCAATGCCGGAGCCAGTAGCATCGAACACGGATTTGGGATGGA
>JAYUFN010000313.1:0-3917 GCA_043738705.1 Bacteroidota bacterium | reverse complement strand
GGCGCTGCCCTTCTGCAAAAAGTGTATCGATGGTGAGGGATGATTTTCCGCTTCCAGAAACTCCAGTAACCACAATCAATTTATTTCTTGGAAAGGTTACGGTTACATTTTTAAGATTGTGAACCCTTGCTCCTTTAACCAGAATATCGTTATTCAAAACCGGTATCATCGGCTCACTTTCTTTTTTAATTTTTGTTGCCATACGGAAGTAATATAAACAGATTAATGATGCTTAAGTTTAGTAATCGCTGATAATTACTTAAGAATCAATAAAAAACGCTCTTAAAATGTGAATAACCCAATCATCTTAAACAATCTTTTTCACAACGGATTTGTCGCATTAAAAAAATGATAATTTAACATTAGAATTAGTCTCAGCACTTAACGTATTGAGTTTAATTCACTATCCAAATATCCTGAGTTTTCGAAATCCCTACAAAACCCCCAAGCCATGAAAACATTGGAACATGTTTCAGACAACGAACTTATACGATCCTTCCAAGAAGGAGATACAGGTGCGTTCGAAGTGTTGATTTATCGATACAAGGATAAGATCTATTCTTCTATCCTCTTTTTTGTTAAAGATAATTATCTCGCTGAAGATTTGTTTCAGGATGTTTTTATCAAGATCATCGATACCCTCAAAAATAAGCGTTATACCGAAGAAGGTAAGTTTTTACCATGGGCCTTGCGGATTTCGCACAATTTATGTGTGGATTATTTTAGAAAGGTAAAGCGTACGCCTACCATCAAAACTAGCGACACCAAAGATATTTTTGATAGCATCAATATTTACGAGGAGGGCGCAGATCAAAAAATTATGCAAGGGCAGAGCCATGACCGTGTTCGGATGATGTTAGAATTATTGCCAGAAGAGCAAAGAGAGATCATCGTACTGCGCCACTATGCCAATCTTAGTTTCAAAGAGATTGCTCAGATCACCAATTGCAGCATCAATACCGCTTTGGGAAGGATGCGCTATGGTTTAATCAATTTAAGAAAGATGATGGCAGAAAAACAAATCGCATTATAAAGTCAAAATCGAAAATTAAAAAGTCAAAACAGATTTCAAATCTAGTTTTGACTTTTTAGCTACCTTAACCAGTTCTTCACTCTTCACTCTTCACTCTTCACTCATTTATTTCTTCTCAAACGCTGCCTTCATCGCATCCAGATGCACTACGAACTTTTCTACATTCGGATCGTAACCATAGTTCAATTCGCTAAGTGGCTTTCCATTTGTATCCAAGAATTTATAAAGTGGTTGTGCATTAAATCCAAAGGTGCTGACTTCATATTCTAAATTAAGGTCTCCAACAGTTTTTGTTTTTTCGCCTTTGGCATTGGTCACTTGTTCTTCTTCTGGCAATTCTGTTGATTCATCGACATATAAACTAATCAACACAAAATTTTCTTTGATCCTTTTTAAAACTTCTGGATTTTTCCAAACCTGTTCTTCCATTTTACGGCAGTTAGCACAGGAATGCCCAGTAAAATCAAGCATTACAGGCTTATTTAAGATTTTAGCCGCAGCCAACCCTTCTTTTAAATCAAAATATGCAGTCAATCCAAAAGGCACCGTTAGTTGATCAATATATTTTTTAGGCGCTGCAACAATTGTATGCGTCGTTTTGGATGGAGCTCCTACACTTTGTAAATTATCAATCTTGTATTCTAAATTTTCTAGATTAAATTCCTGTGTTGTAGCAGGAGGAATAAAACCGCTCAATAATCTCAAAGGAGCGCCCCATAAACCTGGTACCATATATAAGGCAAAGCAGAAAGTGAAAATTGCAAAAAATAAACGCGGAACGCTGATAGATGGCATATCACTATCGTGCGAGAACTTAAGTTTTCCAAGAAGGTATAATCCCATTAGGAAAAAAATAACGATCCAGAAAACCAAAAACACATCTCTATCAAGCAAATGCCAATGATAAGCCAGATCTACGTTTGATAAAAATTTAAAGGCCAAAGCCAATTCAATAAAACCAAAAGTTACTTTCACCGAATTCAACCATCCACCACTTTTTGGCAACGACTGCAACATAGCAGGGAAAAAAGCAAAAAGCGAAAATGGCAAAGCCAAACCTGCTCCAAAACCAAGCATCCCAATAATTGGTGCGGCACTTACTCCCTTACTGCTTGTTTGTCCGAGTAAGGTTCCCACTAACGGACCGGTACAAGAAAAAGAAACAATGACTAAAGTGAGTGCCATAAAAAATATTCCAAAGAGTCCTCCCTTACCAGCCTTCTCATCAGCTTTATTAGCCCAACTATTTGGAAGTGATAGTTCAAAGGCACCAAAGAATGAAGTGGCGAATACAAGGAAGATGATAAAAAATAGTAAGTTCGATATTGCGCTTGTAGAAATGGAATACAACACTTTGTCTCCAAAAATTAGGGTAAGTAATAAGGTAGGAATGGTATAAATTAAAATGATTGAAAGCGAATACCATACTGCATTTCTAACACCTTCGATTCTTGATTTACTTCGTTTTAGAAAGAAGCTTACGGTAACAGGAATCAACGGAAAAACACAGGGGGTAATAATTGCTAACAGTCCTGTAGCAAAGCAAATCAAGAAAATACCCCAGAGCGATTTGTTTGCTTTTTCAGAACCCGCTTCCGCATTTAATGTTACTTTTTCAATTGCCGGAATTTTTATTGAAAAAAATTCTTCCCCACTTGGAAACTCATTTGCAGATTTTGTTAACCACACAAAACTTCCTTTAATTGTTTTGATGGAAATATCCTTTATATGTAAGAGATATTGGAATTTTACACTATCCGAAAACAAACGATAGGCTTTACCAGCGTTATTCTCATTTACTAATACAACCGATCCAATCTCTTTACTAGAATCAGTAGCTAGTTGATATATTTTTGCATTACCATCTAATTGCAAACTACTTATAAACGCATCCTCCGCAGATTGCTTCTGAACGGAAAATAGTTGCGTAGGCTTTGTAATGATTGCTTTCACTTCCAAAACAACTAGAGAATCGTTGGTTCGATTGGCACTAAAAGCAAATTGCACAAGTTTTTTTTCCTGTGCAATAACTTGATTGAATAATGCTATAACCAAAAATAACAGGAGGCTATAATAATTTTTTTTCATTATTTTATTGAAGCTTAATATCAAATGATTTGGTAGTTGGAGCGAGGCACTGGTTATCATCACAAACCATGTAATTTACTGAGCCACTTACATTTGTTTTGAGGTCAGCTTTTACCGTTAAAGTTTGAATAAATTGAACTTCATTGCTGTAATATTTTACCTCAACTGGCTTTACACCAAAATTTTTATCCCATACTTTTTCAAGCTTACCTATTTCTTTTGGTTTACCTGTTAGGGTTAACAATGGATTGGCTTTAAAACTAATAGTTGTTGCAATCGGACCACCCTTTCCGGTGTTCTGCGAATAGATATGCCAAGGCTTTGGGATAGTAGCAGTAATAATTAACTCATAAGTATTACCCGACTTTTTAACTGCTTCGTATTTCCAGGCAATAGGATCTTTAATCTGTGCAAAAGAGCTTACTGTTAAGATCAATGCAAAAAGGCTTACAAAAAATTTCTTCATAATCATGTTATTACAATTAAATACGTAACAGTGTTGAGATCCTTACAATTTTAATTCAATCCTAAAATTTCGAATACGGTTTTTCCATCCAAATTGCTAAGCGCAAGTGAAGTTGCTCTTTCAGGATGGGGCATCATTCCAAACACATTTCTGTTTTTATTGGCGATCCCTGCAATATTTCTGATAGCCCCGTTTGGATTATCTGCAGCAGTACTATTTCCATTCTCATCGCAGTAACGAAATAGTACCTGACCATTTGCTTCTAATTCATCAAGGGTAGCTTCATCCGCATAAAAACGCCCTTCTCCATGTGCTATTGGCACTTTCAAT
>JAYUFN010000312.1:0-3924 GCA_043738705.1 Bacteroidota bacterium | reverse complement strand
AATAAATGTAGCACCGACGGGCGTTGAAATCGCCTTGCTCGAAGACAAAAAATTGGTAGATTAACCGTTTTTCCAAAAGCAGATTTAACTTGTTTGGTAATACCGAAATGATCAAAAATTGCACCTGTGTGTCCATACATCGTTACGATATCTGCTTTATCTGGTGCGATACGTTGTATATAAGCTCTTGTGTCAGTAAAAATATTTTTATCGTTGACCACGATGCGATTAAAGTCTTCGCTCAACAAGTCACGTAAGATGCTAGTGGTTTTGTTCTGTTCGCTCATGATCTTATTTGGAGCTACAGCACCTTTCAGATTCGATTGAATGGTATTCCAGATTGCAACGAGGCTCAACATATCCTGATGCAACTCTGCAGTACTCTTTCCTTCTGCAGCGGTTCTAACAATTACTCCAAAATTCTTTGGGCGAATTGCTTCTACAATCTTGTGAAGTCTTTTTCGCTCTTCGGAAGAATGTATTTTTTTTGAAACTGCAACAATCTCATTAAAGGGAGTTACTACAACAAATCTACCTGGCAAAGATAATTCGCAGCTTAACCGCGGACCCTTTGCTGCAATAGGCTCTTTTAAGATCTGAACCAATACATTGGGCTTACCATTTAAAACCTCATTAATTTTTCCAGTCTTTAGGATCTCAGGTTCTGATTGAAACTTTCCAAAATCAAATCCATTATCTTCTTTATCATTCATCGCAAGCTGCGTGAATTTAATGATGGATCGAACATAAGGACTCAGGTCGGTATAGTGTAAGAAAGCATCTTTCTCAAATCCTACATCAACGAATGCGGCATTCAATCCGGGAATAAGTTTTTTTACTTTACCCAGATACAAATCACCAACAGCAAAGCTGGCATCTGCTTTTTCATTATGCAGTTCTACCAATTTTTTGTCTTCGAGCAAGGCGATTTCAACGCCCGTCGGTGCTACATTTATTATTAATTCTTTGTTCACAAAAAAGCAACTTTTAGATACACAAAATCAGGCCGATCACGGCATACAACGATACACTGGTATCTGTAACACTCGCCACCAAAAGGAAGGAAAAGGTAAAAGTTGCAGCGTTGGAAAAGCGTGAGTGGCTAAATTCAGATAAGTGTTAAATCCCCGGTACAAATTCTTGAACCGGGGATTCTATCATGTTAGTCGAAGAACTATTTGTTCTTTTTCTTATGACGATTCTTTCTTAAACGTTTCTTTCTTTTGTGCGTCGCAATCTTATGACGCTTTCTCTTCTTACCACAAGGCATACCCAAGTAAATTTATATAGTTAAAAAATAAAGTTTTATCGTTTCAATTCATTAATGCGTTTTTCTAAAGCCAATTTCGCATCTGGAACTTTTATCACTTCTTTAGCTCTTGTGTACCAAATAACTGCATTTGATTTATCACCCTTCATCTCATAAGTCTCTGCAATATTAAAAATCGCTTCCAGATTTTCGGATTCCTTTGCCAATACAATTTTAAACCTTTCAATTGCTTTATCGTATTGTCCGCTTTTCTTTCCTCCCAGTCCTAATACCATTTGACCATATAAATTTTCCGGATGCTCTTGTACAATCTTTCTTACTTCTAATATTCCCTGCATCGGACTGTTTGAAATATTGCCAAACATATAGCAAATGCCAATACCGATTTTGGAAGAATCGTTCGAAGGATTAATCACCAAAGCTTTATCTAAAAGAACTTTTGCATGCTCACCCAACCAATGTTGCATAGCTGGATCGCCCTCTGTAATCAGGTTATCTAAAAACAGATGGGCGGCAAAGGTGAGGCTTTTTTCAGAATTTTCCAACTTCGCTGCTTCTGAAGTATAATATGCATAAGGTTCAAAGACTCTGGCAGAGTCGGACCAGAACCGTGCAAGCTGATGAAATACGTGTAGTTGCTGCTCTTTTACATCACCCCTTTTTACGGAACTTTCTAAAGCCACAAGTTTAGTAACTTGTGCTGGACTGATTCTTAATTTAGCTTTTGCCAATAAAGATTCAGTCGTAATTACCTGATTAACAGTAGAATGTGCAGAAGATGCTGGAGAGGTATCCGATTTTGGAGCCTTCGTGTTACCACTAAAATAAATTGCTCCTATTAGAATAATGCCAACTATAACAATTAGCCACTGCTGTTTTTTCACAAAATAATTTTGTACAAAGTTACCCAGACTTACGCTTGGTTTTTACTTCTGCAACAAATTCTTTTGCGGGTTTAAAAGCAGGAATAAAGTGTTCAGGAATTTCAACGGCTATATTTTTTTTGATATTACGTCCAATTTTAGCAGCTCGTTTTTTGGTGATAAAACTGCCAAATCCTCTGATATAAATATTTTGACCATTGGATAAACTTTCCTTTACTTCCTTGAACATGGTCTCCAGAGTCACCAGCACATCTACTTTTGGGATACCGGTTTTGTCCGAAATTTGGTTGATAAGATCTGATTTTCTCATAATCTCTAGTTAGTTTGTGGGGTTTAATACTAAAATAAGCTAAAAATAACGGTAATTGCAAGAAAGATAGCTTAATTCTTATAGGCGTTACTAATTGATTGATAAATGGTTCAATTAGTTAAAAGTAGGGGGGAACAATAGTTTTTGAGACTTTTCTCTCTCAAATACAGACCAGAACCGATTAATTACTATTTTCAATTCAATGGATCAGGTATTTACTAAAATTTTAATGAATTGGCATAGAACAGAAAATGCCCGTCAAATGCCTTGGAAAGGGGTTAAAGATCCTTATAAAATATGGTTAAGCGAAATTATACTCCAACAAACCAGAGTAGAGCAAGGGGTAGATTATTACCAAAAATTCATTAAAAAATTTCCTAAAATTCAAGATCTCGCAAAAGCAAATGATCTGGATGTATTCAAAATGTGGGAGGGGTTAGGGTATTATAATCGTTGTAAAAACCTGCTTTTTACCGCAAGGAAAATTGTTACAGAATATCATCATAAGTTTCCAGCGTCGTACGATGCATTGCTCAGCTTAAAGGGTGTTGGTCCATATACAGCTGCCGCAATTGCTTCCTTTGCATTTCAATTACCTTATGCAGTAGTAGACGGGAACGTATATCGAGTACTTGCCAGATATTTTGGAATTCATACTGCGACAGATAGTACGGAAGGAAAAAAATTATTTCAAGAACTTGCTACCAATGTTTTAGATAAAACAGATCCGGCATCCTTTAATCAGGCAATGATGGATTTTGGTGCAACGGTCTGCAAGCCATTTGCGCCTGTTTGCATAGAATGCCCGTTGCATAAGCATTGCAGAGGATTTAAGGAAGCAGTAGTTAATATTTTACCAGTAAAAGAAAAGCGACTTTTAAAAAAGAAAAGATGGTTTAACTATTTTCTTTTTGAACAAGATCAAAAACTGTTGGTACAACAAAGAATTGAAAAAGATATTTGGGAAAATTTATTTGAATTTTATTTGATTGAATCCGAAGAGTTGATTCATTGGGATCAAAAAAACAGTATTGATTTTTTAAAAAAACAACTTGGTATTGATACTGCCATACTGATTGAGCTATCTCCTGTTTTTTCGCAGCAGCTTACCCACCAACAAATTAAAGCACAGTTTATCCGCATAAAATTATTTAAAAAACCGGCTAGCTTAAAAAAGCTAAGTTGGCACCCTCAAAAGAAACTCAAGGAATTGCCATTCCCTAAAATTATTAATGAATTTTTACTAAGTTCATTTAAGAGTAAATAAAACCGTTTGACCTTGTTTTATTTTTTTTAAATAGGAACTCTTTTGTTTATTAAAAAAAGCTATTTTTAAGAGAGAATCCTTTTAGTAGTTGAACTTAAAACCAAATTCATGAGAGGTGTTAACCGGGTGATGCTTATTGGTAATCTGGGAAAAGATCCTGATGTTCAGCACTTGGAAGGTAATATTGTTGTTG
>JAYUFN010000311.1:0-3938 GCA_043738705.1 Bacteroidota bacterium | reverse complement strand
GGTAAGCGAATATTGGCATGATTAAATTGCGATAGCACGGCACTCAAACTTTGATACATCATAAATAACCACATCGGAGCACCACAAATCAATACTGCAATCATCGCAAAAATAGCACGGAATACACTCTCACCAGGATGATGCCTGTTAGCCGTTGTAGTATCAACGTGGGTATCTGCGTGATGCACCATATGGAATTTCCACATCCATTTTACTTTGTGTTCAATCAAATGAATTAAATAAGCCCCAATCAAATCCATAAGCAGTAATCCAATAATCATGAATATCCATAATGGCATTTGAATCAATTGCAGCATACCAAAATGATGGCTTACGGCCCAATCACTTGCTTTCACGATCAATAAGGCAAATGCAAAATTGATAATGATAGTAGTGATCGTGAAAAATATATTCAAGGAGGCATGCTTCCATTTGTTATAAGTAAAACCAAACAAAGGATTAAAACTTTCAGTGACCCAGAAAAAACTAATTCCACCGGCCAGAATAATTGCACGGTGTAGGCTCGGCATATGTTCAAAATAGTTTACAATGGACTCAATCATGGGGAGTACTCAATTTAGACTTCAATATACAAACAAAACTAAAATGCCAATTTTTTTGTACATAAAAAAGCCTCGGAAATTTCCGAGGCTTCAACGATATCTTAGATTTTAGTTATTTAGCATTAGCGGCATCACGAGCATCAATAAATCTTCGCCTTCAGATTGCTCAGTTGGTTTAATCAATCCAGCCTTAGTTGAAGTGGATAATTCCATTTTTACATCGTCTGTGTCTGCTGCATTCAGCATCTCGATAAGAAATTTAGCGTTGAAAGCAATTTGTAGGTCTTCGCCATCATACTGGCAATTCATTCGCTCGTTACCTTCGAAACTGAAATCAACATCCTGCGCAGCCAATTGTAATTCACTTCCGCTAATATTGAGTGCTACCTGATTAGTACTTTTATTCGAGAACACATTTACACGGCGTAATGCTCCTTGAAAATCTGCCTTACTCACAATCAATTTATAAGGATTATCTGTAGGTATTACCACTTTATAGTCAGGGAAACGCGCATCAATTAGTCTACAAATCATTTGAGTTGAGCCATGTTGTACAAACAAATGGTTGCTATTATAACTGATTGTTAGTTCGTCTTCATTATCAGGCAAAGCGTTTTTTAAAAGATTCAAAGGCTTTTTAGGCACAATAAATGAATCCACTTTGGTAGCTTTTGTATCCGTACGTTTATATTTTACTAAACGGTGAGCATCTGTAGCTACAAATTGTACATGATCTGTTGTTAATTCAAAGAATACCCCTGTCATAGCCGGACGAAGGTCGTCGCCACTCACTGCAAACAAGGTTTTGTTGATTGCCGTCAACAGCGCACTACTAGTCATATTAAAACCAGTAGTATCATCTGCTGCTGGCTCTTTCGGGAAATTATCTGGATTTTCGCCCATCACTTTATATTTACCATTGTCGCTGGTAATCTCAACCGAAAAGTTTTTATCGATATTAAATGTGAGGGGTTGTTCAGCAATATTTTTTAGGGTATCTAACAATATTTTTGCTGGTATACATACTTTGCCATTTACTTTACTTTCAACATCCATTTGTACCCGCATTACTGTTTCCAGATCGGTGGCTACTACACTTAACTTTTTGTCTTCAATCTCAAAGAGGAAATCCTCCAAAATGGGCAAAACTGTATTTGCGTTGATAACACCGCTAATCTGCTGTAGGTGTTTTAACAAAGAAGAGGAAGAAACAATGAATTTCATTCTACAAATTTATATTGTAACAAACCTAGTGCAAAATGTTAATATTCCGTTGAGAGAAATGGGTCATTTATGCAGGATTCGAATTAATGTTAATGAGTTGTGGATTGAAATACAGATCCATTAAACTAGGGTAGCTAAGAGATTTCGATATTTTTCTCGGTTAATCGGCTTTATTACGTAGTCGGTAACTGTTTGATAGCCTTTTGATTTTTGAATATCACTTTCATCTACTGAGGAGCTAACAACGTAAACCACAATTTTTTTGGGGAGACTTGATTGAATAAGTTCAAATGCGTTCAAGAAATCCCATCCATTCATAATGGGCATATTAATATCTAAAAATATTACATCGGGTAAAATTTCAGGTCGCTGATTATCTGGATGGGTAAGGTATTCAATCGCTTCTTTTCCATTAAAAAAGGTTTTGATGCTACTGGTTAAGCCTGTAGCTTCAAGAATCATCTTTGCAGTAAACTGGTAGATTTTATCATCATCTATCAAACAAACATGGTGTTGTACAGCATTCATAATAGAAGTGGTTATTAATTACCTTGTGTACAATTTACTAAAGGGCCACACACAAATATAATATTCTTATTCCCCTTTATCAAACTATTTGTTTTGAGAAAAACCTATACTCCGGATCAGTCATTTCAGAAAATTAAGCAGTATTGTGCTTATCAAGAAAGAAGTCATTCCGAAACAAAAGACAAGCTCTATTCTTTTGGTTTATACAAAACAGATGTTGAAGCCCTCTTATCTAAACTTATTGAAGAAAACTACTTACACGAGGAGCGCTATGCACAACTATTTGTGGGCGGGCATTTTCGATCAAAGAAATGGGGGAGGATTAAAATAAAGGCTGCTTTACAGCAAAAAAAAGTGAGTACTTACAATATAAGAATCGGGTTAAATGAAATTGATGAGGCAGAATACCTCAAATGTCTTTCACAGCTAGCTGCTCAGAAATGGAAATCGCTCGCCTCTGAACAGTGGTTGAACCGAATGGCTAAAACCACAAACTACTTGCTTCAGAAAGGCTATGAGTCCAATTTAATTCAGGCTGCCATCGCTCATCTCCGATCTAAATAATAGTTCTATATTTCCTAACACAATGAAAGTTATAAAGTTTGCTATATTGGTTGTCTTTCTTTGCTTGTATCATCTATTGATGGCACAAAATAGTTTGCTCCACACTTCAAAAGCAAATGAAATTTCCTTTACAACCGAAAATGATGCCTACTTACTCCAATACAAAGACGCTTACTATACTAATGGTTTATTCTTAAGCTATACTCGCGCAAGTAAAAAAAGTAGTTTTAAAAGATTGAATAGCATTGAACTTGGACAAATGATTTATACCCCATTAAATAGATCAGTTAATCCGCTCTCACTGATCGACAGACCTTATAGTGGTTTGCTTTATTTACAATATCAACAAACTAATTTTATAAAGAAAGATGCTTTATTTCAATGGTCTTTAAGAGCAGGTGTGGTCGGCGAATCTTCCAGAGGAGAAAATGTTCAAAATTGGTTTCATGCTGCTCTTAAATTCAAGAAATTCGATGGCTGGAAATATCAGGTTCAAAATGCCTTTATATTTAATGCCAATATGAGATATGCCGAAACAGTTTACGAAATTCCTAACCTGTTAAAAATTATTCCAATTGGTTTTGCGAATTTGGGTAACGGATTTATTAACGCTGCGGCTGGTAGTTATTTTTGCTTGGGAATATTTGAAAGAAATAAAAACAGCAGCTTGTGGCATGCAAGTAGTTCAAGTACCCTTTCTAAATTAGATCACAAACATGAATTATTTCTCTTCGCACTACCCGAGCTATCCCTAGAAGTTTATAATGCAACAATTCAAGGGGAACTGTTTTCTAGCAATGAGACAGCTGTTTTATCGAACATAAACCCTCTATTTTTTCAACAAACAATAGGTTGTTGCTTCTCGTACAGTCAATTTTCAACAAAAATTCTATGGGTATTCCAAACTAGAGAATCAGTGAATCAACTAAGAACCCAACAATATCTTTCCTTTCAATTAAATTATCTGTACGAGAAGCAACAACCTATTGTTTGTTGAAAAAATAGAGGGTTTATGTTCGATAAAACAGCTGTCTCATTGCTAGAAAACAGTTCCCCTTG
>JAYUFN010000310.1:0-1354 GCA_043738705.1 Bacteroidota bacterium | reverse complement strand
GATGAGCGAATCAGTAATGCAACAGCACATTGATCTTTATGTAAACAACTACAGCATAGATTTAGGAATAGAAGGAAAAAAAGCAGTGGCCAAATTATTGGAAGTCTACAAGCAGGTATATTGATTTAAACTAATCGTTATTTCAAAGCCTTTGCATAAGTTTTCAATACGCGCTTTCTTGCTTCTTCGTGAATCACAATTGGTGTTGTATAATTAAATTCCTGAAATTCAGGAACCCATTTTTTGATATATTTCAAATCCTTATCAAACTTTTCTGTTTGTAGCGAAGGATTAAAAATTCGAAAATATGGTGCAGCATCACAACCACTACTGCTCGCCCATTGCCAGCCGCCATTGTTTGCAGCGAGATCATAGTCTAACAATTTTTGTGCAAAATAAGCTTCGCCCCAGCGCCAGTCGATGAGTAAATGTTTACACAAAAAAGATGCAACAATCATTCGAACACGATTATGCATAAACCCTGTGGCATTTAATTCACGCATACCAGCATCCACAATTGGGTAGCCAGTATTTCCCTCGCACCATGCTTTAAATTCTGCTTCATTGTTCCTCCACTCAATCATTTCATATGCTGGTTTAAAACTTTTACCCTTCCCAACATGTGGAAATTGCCAGAGAATCATATGATAGAAATCTCGCCAAATTAATTCATTAAAAAAGGTTTCGTTCAATATCATTGCTTTACTTGCTACTTGCCTTATGCTAATAGTACCAAATCGTAAGTGCACTCCAAGTTTAGAAGTACTATTTTCAATTCCCGGAAAATTACGGTTCTGAGAATACTTCCTCACCGTTTCTACCATTAATTCTTTTGAAGGAAATATTATTCGAGTTGATATAAATCCAATTTCTTTCAGGGAAGGAATAGGCAAGGGAATTTGTTTTAGGAAATGTTCAAAATATTGCTCTGTTGGATATGATCTTAAATAAAAATCATTCAAAACTGATTTCCACTTATTCTTATAAGGTGTAAAAATTGTATACGGTTTCCCATCTGGTTTTAATACTTCGTTTTTTTCGAAAATCACCTGGTCTTTGTATGTCTTCATTTCTATCCCCTTAGTTTGAAGAAAAGATTTTATACGCGTATCTCTTTCAATAGCATAAGGTTCATAATCATGATTAGTGAAAAGCGTATTGATCTTGTACTTAGAAATAAGTTCAGAAAAAATGTCAAAGGGTTTGCCATAATAAACTTCTAAACTTGCCCCTAAACTAATTAATTGTTCCTGCAATTCACTTAATGCAGCATGGATGAATACTACACGCTGATCTGTTTTATCTTCCAATTGATTTAAAATATCCGTATCAAAAATAAAAATGGGTATTACAG
>JAYUFN010000309.1:0-3979 GCA_043738705.1 Bacteroidota bacterium | reverse complement strand
AATTCTATCTCAAATATCAGATGAATAAGTATTCCAATATGTATGTTGGTCGCGAGCCAACCTATAAGCTTCCTAGTTTTTATCGTGTAAAATTCACTCCTTTCGTTGCTGTATACGATAAAAAAGGACTATTTATAAAAGCCTATGAAGGAGGTGTAGAAATGAACGATTTATTGTTGTTACTGAAACTCAATTAACGCATATTTATCGTTCAAAAGATACTTTCAAGCATTACCTTTGCACTGTTAAAAATTAATCATTCTAAATAGCCTCTTTTATGAAAGTTACTGTAGTAGGTGCTGGTGCCGTGGGTGCAACCTGTGCCGATAATATTGCCCGTGCTGCTCTGGCACAGGAATTAGTTATCCTCGATATAAAAGAGGGATTGGCTGAAGGTAAAGCACAAGATATGATGCAGACCTCTGCATTATTGGGTTTTAATACTCGCATCAGTGGTAGTACAAACGATTATAGTAAGACCGCGGGTTCGGATGTAGTTGTAATCACTTCAGGTATTCCTCGTAAACCTGGAATGACCCGCGAAGACCTAATTGGTACCAACGCAGGTATTGTAAAAGGAGTAGCTGAGAATATCTTAAAATATTCTCCAAATGCAATCATCATTGTGATTAGTAATCCAATGGATACGATGACTTATTTGGCATTAACTTCAACTGGCTTACCAAAGAATCGGATTATAGGTATGGGCGGCACATTAGACAGTGCACGATTTAAATATCAATTGAGCCAACACCTCAATTGCAGTCCTTCAGATTTAAATGCCGTTGTAATTGGTGGACATGGCGATACCACCATGATTCCTTTGCTCCGTCATGCAACTTGGAACAGTGCGCCTGTTACAGATTTTTTGACAAAAGAACAGCAGGACCAAATTGTTGCTGATACGATGGTTGGCGGTGCTACCCTAACTAAGTTGATTGGAACTTCTGCATGGTATGCACCAGGTGCTGCAGGAGCTGCATTAGTTGAAAGCATTTTACGTGATCAGAAAAAATTATTTACATGCTGTGTAAGCCTTGATGGCGAATACGGTCAAAGTGATATCTGCTTGGGTGTTCCAGTAGTAATTGGCAAAAACGGTTGGGAGAAAATTCTCGACTTTAAATTAAATGCAGTTGAACAAGCATCTTTCAATAAGAGTGCCGACGCGGTAAGAAATATGAATGAAGTTCTGAAAACTTTATAATTAAATACTCTCTTTAAAAAAAGCCGATCTCAAGTTTTAGAGATCGGCTTTTTTATGTTTTTAACCATTTTTTTGTTGCGTTTGTAATTGCAGTAATATCTTGTTTTTCCATGCAATTAAAATGCCCTTTCGGACAAGCATTTAAACCAAAATTTGAGCAAGGTTGGCAATTCAAGCCAGGCACCACAAAATTTTGATACCTCCCCATTTCATCATTTGCATAATAGGGTTCCATATTTAACAAAGGAGATGTTCCACCCCAAATGGAGAGCACAGGTTTATTAAATGCACATGCAATATGTTGTAAGCCTGTATCATTTGTAATAACCAATTTTGATTTTCGCACCAGATCAGCCGACTCCTGCAAACTATATTTACCACAAGCATTATAGATCCTAATTGAATCAATACATGCCACAGCCTCCCCATCTACATAGTCTTCTTTACCGCCAACTAAAATGATTGGAAACTCTATTGCAGCGCAGAGTTCACGCAATTTATGGATAGGTAACTTTTTGGTAAAATAAGAAGCGCCGATTACAATTGCAACATATCCCAACATGTGCGGAACAGGTAAATCAGTCAAAGAAATTTCTTGTTTTGAAGAGATAAAGAAATCCATTCCTTTGCCATCATTAACTACCCCTAAAGGCGCTAATGTATCAACACATCTCTCAACAATATGTCTTCCCGACATTTTGTTGATTCGCAATTTAGTTAGTAAGAACTTCTGAAATCGCTCTTTATGATAAGTTAATACTTTGGCGTGCAGCGCAAAGCAAATTCTTTTGGAACGAAAATTATTATGAAGATCAATGATATAATCGTACTCTTCTTTTTTCAAGTCTTGTATGAGTGAAGAAAGATTATTTTTAAAATAGAAAAATTTATCGATATAAGGATTGCCTTCAGTAACTACATCGAAATTACTCTTTGATAAAAAATGCACCTTTGCTCCAACAACCTGTTGTTTCAAACAACGAATCGCCGGAGTAGTTAAAACAATATCTCCAATGGATGAAAACCGAATGACAAGAAATTTCATAATACAAATTTATTCCAGCTCAAATCATTAAGGAAATAACTCTTCTGTTTCAAGATAATTCAGATCCTTATGAAAAGTTTCTTCGGTAAAATAATATGCGATTAAAGTTACTGTCATTACAATTATTCCAGTGATCATGCCACTTTTAATCAGGGTCCATCCCCAAGTTTTCTGAAACAGATCTAGAAATAACAAGTTGATCAGAGGAAGAATTCCACGTACTAGGTTTGGGATAGTGGTTGCAGCCGTAGCACGCAAATTAGTCCCAAATTGCTCGGCCCCCATCGTCACAAAAATCGCCCAAAAACCAGTACTGAAGCCTAGAACAGCGCAAATAGCATACATACTATTATCTGAATTGTTTACTGCACTAAAGAAAAGGAATAAGGATATGATGCATATTGAGTAAAATAACAGTAATGCTTTTTTGCGACTTTTGAAATACTGACTAATAAATCCAATCAATATATCTCCCACAGCAATGGCTGCATAAGCAAACATGATCGATCTTCCAGAATCGATAGTAGTGCTTCCAAACATAGCTTTACCAAATCGATCACTCTGATTCACTAAAATTCCAATCACATACCAAGTAGGTAAGCCAATCAATACTGCCAATGCATATTTTTTAAACCTTTTGAGGCTGGTAAAAAAAATAAAAAAATTACCTCTGCTTACATTCGAATCTTGCGCAATTTCTTTGAACATGCCGCTCTCAGTTACACTCACCCTCAACAATAATAAACAAACGCCGAGCCCACCACCAATCATATAACAAACGCGCCAGTCCTTAGTCAACTGGTAAGTGAAATAAGCAAATACTGCTCCAAATAAACCTATTCCTGCTACTAATGAGGTACCGATACCTCTTTTATTTTTAGGTAATATTTCACTTACTAAAGTTATTCCTGCACCCAATTCACCCGCAAGTCCTAAACCCGCAGTAAACCTACACATGGCATACTGATCAACGGTTTGAACAAATCCTGTAAGAATATTTGCTATTGAATATAAAATAATTGAACCAAATAAAACACTCAGTCTCCCTTTCTTATCGCCCAAAACACCCCAAAAAATTCCACCAATCAACAAACCAATCATCTGCCAATTAATTACCCTTGTACTATCAGAAAGCAAACTGGCATCTGTTGCGCCTACTCCCAGCATGCTCGCTTTTTTTACAATCGTAAACAACAACAAATCATAGATATCTACAAAATAGCCTAATGCTGCTACTATTACGGGTAAGGAGAGAACGCTAAATTTTTTTTCCGACATCATAATTTTTTGTTGAAATACGATATGAAAATAAGGTTTAAAACTATTTTTCTACAAAATCAGATCGGTAAAAATTCCCTTTGAGTGTTCCAACTATCTTAAGAACTATTCTATTTTTTTTTAGTAAAAAGTAATTTAAATATTACCGGTGCAGTGGTAATTAATACGATCCCTAACACAATTACCTCAAGGTGTAATTTTAAATCAAAACCAAACTGTGAAAGGATCCATTTCTGTAAAAAGTGTCCACCAACAAGCATAGTAAAAACCCATGATACAGAACCAATCACATTGAACATAAAGAACCGGCTCTTATTCATCTGCACAATACCAGCTACGATTGGAGCAAATGTTCTGATAATAGGGATAAATCTTGCAGCAATAATCGCACCACCACCATGCTTTTCATAGAAGTCATGCGCTTGTTCCAGATAATGCCTTTTAAATAA
>JAYUFN010000308.1:0-28631 GCA_043738705.1 Bacteroidota bacterium | reverse complement strand
GAAAACTTACAAAATCAAAATTTTGGTTAAGGTATAAACACATATCCATACTCAAGCGAGATAGGGTTTCTGCAATATTTGCTAAGGCCTGAGCTGTGATCCTTTCAGCTTTTCCACGTCCCATCTGAGCATACACAACATTATAATTTAGATCCCCGAACCCCAATAGTTTAGTGGTAAGTGTTCTATTTATTGGGAATGAAGATCCATAGCCTGCGGCAGAACCTAAAGGATTTTTATTTACAACCTGATAAGCTCCATGTAGCGTTATCAAATCATCTACCAGACTTTCTGCATATGCCCCAAACCATAGTCCAAACGAAGAAGGCATGGCTAATTGCAAATGGGTATAGCCTGGTAATAAATGGTGTTTAAATTTTTCACTTTGTGCAATCAGCAAATCGAAAAAAGTTTGAACCGTTTTTACCAATTCAATAATCTCGTTACGGAGAAATAATTTGATATCTACCAAAACTTGATCGTTCCTACTTCTCGCACTATGAATTTTTTTTCCAGTATCACCTAAGGAATTTGTAAGTAAAAATTCCACCTGCGAATGGATATCCTCTACACCATCTTCGATAGTTATTTTTCCGCGAATGGCAAGCGCGTAAATAGCTTGTAATTCTTTTACAAGAGTTGCTGCTTCCTCATCCGTTAGAAGTCCTACTGTTGCAAGCATTTTTGTATGTGCAATATTTCCCAAAACATCAAAAGGAGCTAACATTAAATCGAACTCTTTGTCTTTGCCCACAGTAAATTTTTCTACTGCTGCTGATACGGTTGTAGTTTTTTGCCAAAGTTTCATGGAATACTTTTTATTTTATCGGGGCTTACTTTTTTATACGATTACTAGATTTAAAAGGGCTGCATACATTTGAATACCTTCACCAATTTCGTGTATACAGATGAATTCATCTGCAGAATGACTTCTTGCTGAATCACCGGGGCCGAATTTTAAGGTAGGGAAAGGCATTAATGCTTTATCAGAAGTTGTTGGAGATCCATAATAAGTTCTACCTAAAGTAATACCTGCTTTTACTAAAGGATGCGCTAATGCAATTGCCGTTGATCTTAATCTACTACTTCTAGGTTGTATATCGCAGCTGGTGTTGGCCTTAATGGTTTCTAAAACTTCGTCAAATGTATAGAGTTCATTTACGCGAACATCGGTAGTAAATTTACATTCGTGTGGCACCACATTGTGTTGCGAGCCAGCATTAATAATGGTAACGCTCATTTTCATTGGGCCTAATAAATCCGATACTCGATCAAATTGGTAGTCAATAAACCACTGCATATCTTTCACTGCTTTGTAAATGGCATTATCTCCTTCTTCTCTTGCTGCGTGACCGGGTTTTCCGTGTGAAGTGCAATCCAAAACTAGTAGCCCTTTTTCAGCAACAGCCATTTGTAATAAAGTTGGTTCTCCCACAATGCCACAATCAATATCTGGCATTCTGGTCAATAAAATTTCTACTCCATTGTGTCCAGAAATTTCTTCTTCAGCAGTTGCAGCAAGTATCAGATTATATTTTAGATCAGGCTGTTGATGATAGTGTAAAAAAATCGCTATCAGTGAAACTAGGCACCCCCCCGCATCATTGCTTCCTAAGCCAAATAGCTTTTCGTCTTTGATGATAGGCTCAAAAGGGTTAAGGGTATACGCCTTATTTGGCTTAACAGTATCGTGATGTGAATTCAATAAAAGGGTTGGCTTTGCTGGATCAAAAAATTTATTTTTCGCCCACACATTGTTCAGGTAACGATGTGCAGTTACACCATGTGATTGTAAAAAATTTTCAATCAAATCTGCAGTATTATCTTCTTCTTTACTGAACGAAGGAGTAGCGATCAGTTTTTTTAATAAACCAATTGCACTTTCAGTCAGACTCGATATGCTATTACTGTTTGTCATGTTAAATACTATTAAGCCAATTGCAGAAACGTTCTGAAATAGACTATTTTTTTTGGATGGTGGTTCCGGCTTTTCCTTCAACCAAATCCAATATTGATTCTGCTTTCCCTATAATTACTTTTTCTACGCCACTATTTAGAGCTTCAAAGGCATTATCCAGTTTTGGGATCATGCCAGCAAATATTAATTTTTTTTCTTTGAGGCGCTGATAATCTGTTTGATTGATCATAGCTATTACAGTGGTATCATCTGCTGCGTCTAACAAAACGCCGCTTTTTTCAAAACAATATAATAATGACACATTATATTGGGCACTCATTGCAGTTGCAATAGATTGTGCAATGGTATCGGCATTGGTGTTTAATAGTTGCCCATTCCCATCATGGGTAATAGGAGCCAATACGATTGCGATATTTTGATTCAACATTGGTTCAATAACAGCTGTGTTTACAGCGTCAATATCACCAACAAAACCGTAGTCAATTCCTTTTGAAGTAGCAGCCAATCTTTTGTGTGCAAGTATCAGGTTAGCGTCAGCGCCAGTAAATCCCATTGCATTACTGCCATTTGATTGAAGTTTTGCAACAATATTCTTATTAATAAAACCGGCATATACCATCGTTACAATTTTTAGAGTGGCACCATCTGTAACCCTTCTTCCGTCTACCAACTCCTGCTCTATATTTAAATCCTTAGCGAGCTGGGTAGCTAATTTACCTCCACCATGCACCAAGATCTTTTTATTTTTTATAGCAGAAAAATCCTTTAGAAATAGGTCAAGTTTATTAGCGTCATCTATAATATTCCCACCTATCTTGATTACAAATAATGATTCTTTCGCAGCAGATTTTTTTGCTGAAGAAGAATTAGGTATTTGCTGCTGGTCGGTCATTTTTTTAAATTAGTAGATTCTATTTTCTGTTGTTCTGCAAAATTTCGGCAATAACAGCTTGTGCTGCCCAAACTCTGTTAGCGGCTTCTTGGGTAACCAAACTATGCGGACTATCAAGAATCTCATCACTCAATTCTACATTCCTCCTTACGGGTAAGCAATGCATTACTTTTGCCTGATTGGTACTTTTTAATTTTTCTTCAGTGAGCATCCATTTTGGGTCGTTCTCATACACTTTGCCATAGTCGTTATAAGTACTCCAGTTTTTTACATAAACATAATCCGCACCTTTTAAAGCAGCATCCTGATCTGTTGTAATAGAAGCACCTTTTGTAAAGCTTGGATCCAATTCGTAATCGGTAGGATGAGTAATCACAAAATCTGCTTCGCCCCATGCATTCACCCATTGTGCAAATGAGTTCGATACACATTGTGGTAACGGTTTGATATGTGGTGCCCAGGTTAAAACGATTTTTGGCTTTCGATTTTGAATAGAATTATTCCAGTTTTCTTGAATCGTAATAATATCAGTTAATGATTGTAGCGGGTGTAAAGTAGCACTCTCAAGACTTATTACAGGAACACCGGCATATTTAATAAATTGCTGAATGAACATTTCACTATAGTCGTCTTCTCTGTTTTTTAATGAAGGAAATGTTCTGATACAAAGGATGTCGAAATAATTTCCCAAAATAGGCGCGGCATCTTTAACATGTTCTGCCGTATTTCCGCTCATGATGGCACCTTCTTCAAACTCCAGTGCCCATCCCTCTTTATCTACATTAAAGACAATAGCTTCCATTCCCAAATTTTTCGCAGCCACTTGTGTACTCAAACGGGTACGCAAACTGGGGTTCAGAAACAAGAGTCCAATTCGTTTGTCAGCTCCTAGACTGCGGTCTTTAAATGGGTTGGCTTTATACGCCAATGCTTTTTTGACTAGCGTATTTATGTTAGTTACATCGTGAACAGAAATAAAATTTTTCATGCATTAATGCTTTGAAGGAATGATTTATTTTAATTCGATCGATAAAGCTTTTAAGAAAAGGTCTGCTTCTTTTTGCGAAATGTTCAATGCTGGCAATAAACGTATCACATTCGGTTTTGCTTCTCCTGTAAAAATATGATGCTTGAAGAGTAGGTTCTTCTTCACTTCTTTTTTATCTTCTGGTAAATCTATCCCAATCATCAAACCCTTACCTCGAACTTCTATTATATTCGGCATACTTTTTAAAGCATTCATCAGGTACGTTCCAACTTTTGTTGCATTTGCCATTAGGGCATCTTGTTCCATTATTTCTAATACAGCTAGTGCTGCAGCGCAAGCAAGATGATTGCCGCCGAATGTGGTACCCAGCATATAATGTTTTGCATGAATTTTTGGTGAAATTGAGATTGCCGCAACTGGAAATCCATTCCCCATTCCTTTTGCCATCGAATATATATCAGCAGCAATACCGCTATGGTCATGCGCATAAAATTTGCCTGTTCTTCCATATCCACACTGAACACTGTCGGCAATAAATACTGCATTATATTGGTCACACAAAGCACGGATGGTTTGTAAAAATTCTGTGCTTGCTACATTAATACCGCCTACGCCTTGAATACCTTCTATGATCACTGCTGCAATTTCATTACCCGATACTTCAAAATAGGCTTTCAGTGTTTCGATATTATTGAAGGGTAAAAAAGTTACGTTCTCTGTCACATTAATAGGTGCAACAATAGTTGGATTATCAGTTACAGCAACTGCCAATGAAGTTCTACCATGAAAGGCTTTTGTAAAAGAAACGACCTTCTTTCGACCATTATAAAATGATGCTGCTTTCAATGCATTTTCATTTGCTTCAGCGCCACTATTACATAGAAATAATTGATAGTCTTCTTTGCCACTGAGATCGCCCAATTTATTCGCCAACTCTTCTTGTAGTGGAATTCGAATCGAATTAGAATAAAAACCAAGTTTATTAATCTGATCAGTAACCCGCTTTACATAGTGCGGGTGTGTATGACCGATTGAGATCACTGCGTGACCCCCATATAGGTCAAGATATTCCTGGCCCAAATCGTCCCAAACATAAGAACCAATACCTCTTGTGATGTTAATATTATTGATAGGGTATACGTCGAAAAGTTTCATTTTTTAATTTTTACAGTTACTAAATCTGTTATCATCAATTCTAATCTGGCAAACTATCAGGGGTATCAATTAAAAATAGTTTGCCTTAAGTCGTAACCCTTCTCGCTCTTCTAAGCCGAATAACAGATTCATGTTTTGAACAGCTTGCCCACAAGCACCTTTTAATAAATTGTCAATTGCAGAATGGATAGCTATTTTATTTCCTTGTTTTTCGATATGTATCAAACATTTGTTGGTGTTAACTACTTGTTTAAGATCAATCATCGAATCACTTAAATGTGTAAAAGCGGCATCTGCATAAAAAGCATGAAAAATATTTTTAACTTCTTCAATACTTAAATCACAATTAGTAACGCTACTTATATAAATACCTCTTGTGAAATCACCACGCCAAGGTACAAAATGTATTAAGTCTTTTGTATTGATTGTATTGGACGAAGTTTGTTGAAGCGATTCTCCAATTTCTTTTAGATGCTGGTGTTGTAATGTTTTGTACGCAGATATATTATTTGCACGCCAGCTAAAATGAGAGGTAGTACCCAGGCTCTGTCCTGCACCAGTAGATCCAGTGATTCCCGTAGTATATACTTCGCTTAAGATTCCAGCTTTCGCAAGAGGCAATAACCCTAATTGAATGGCGGTAGCAAAACAACCCGGGTTAGCAATGTTTTTTGCTGATTGAATAGCCGATCGGTTCAACTCTGGTAGTCCATAAACAAATTCTCTCTTTTGTTCTGTTGTATTGTTAGCTACCAATCTGAAATCCTGTGAAAGATCAATAATTTTGATGTGCGCTGAAATAGAATTTTCTGATAGAAATTTTTTTGCATCGCCATGACCCACACAAAGAAATAGAAGATCAATATCGTTGTCAAAAGATCCAGTAAAAGCCAGATCTGTTTCGCCAATAAGGTCGTTATGTACTTTTGAAATAGGATTGCCTGCGTTGCTTTTACTATGTATGAATTTGATATTCGCTAAAGGGTGGTTGATTAATAACCGAATTAACTCACCTCCAGTATAACCCGCGCCACCTACAATCCCTACTTTTATTATTTTAGTAAAACTGTCAGCCTGTTCCATATATTTCTTTGAAGTGTTTAAGAACTTTGATTCACTTTGTGCCAGATAGATGTTTGATTGCCGAATATTTTGCTGAAGCCGCGAACATCTTCTCCTGTAAAGCCGGTGTTCATTTCGCCGTATTTTCCGAACTTGCTATTCATTAGGTCAAATGCAGATTCAATACCTATAATGTGGAAACGATAGGGTAATAGTTGTACAAATACATCTCCAGTAACATTTTGCTGACTATGTGTCAAAAAAGCTTCTATATCACGCATTACCGGATCTAATATTTGACCTTCGTGTAACCAGTTGCCATAAAATTGTGCTAATTGATCTTTCCAGCCTAATTGCCATTTTGTTAAAACGTGTTTTTCTAATGCATGGTGAGCTTTCAAAATTACCATTGGCGCAGCTGCTTCAAATCCAACCCTGCCTTTAATGCCAATGATGGTATCCCCAACGTGTATATCTCTACCTAATCCATAGGCACCTGCGATACTTTGTAAATATTGTATAGCATCGGTTGGATGTGCAAAATATTGATCATCAATTGTGTTCAATTCTCCTTTTTCGAAATGTAGTTTCACTTCTTTACTTTCGGTAGCTGTTACTTGGGTAGGCCAAGCTTCTTCAGGTAAAATACCTTTTGAGTTTAAAGTTTCTTTTCCACCTACACTAGTTCCCCATAAACCTTTATTGATAGAGTACATTGATTTTTCGAAGTTCATATCAACTCCTTTCTCTTTAAGGTAACGAATCTCTTGTTCTCTGCTTAGTTTTAAATCACGGATTGGTGTGATGATCTCAATACCTGGAATCATGATATGGAATATCATATCGAAACGAACTTGATCATTACCCGCTCCTGTACTACCATGCGCAACAGCATCAGCATTTAATTTCTTTACGTGTTCTGCAATATGTAAAGCCTGGCTTAATCGTTCTGCACTTACACTCAATGGATAAGTATTATTTTTAAGAACATTTCCATATATCAGAAACCTGATGATAGTTTCGTAATATGATTTAACTGCATCGATAGTAGTGTGTGTTTTTACACCAAGACTAAAAGCATGGTTTTCGATATTTACTAATTCAGTAGCAGTAAATCCACCCGTATTTACAATAATAGAATGCACTTCGTAGCCTTTATCTTCACTGAGATATTTTACACAATAGGTAGTATCTAATCCGCCACTAAATCCCAGTACAACTTTTTTTACCTCACGCATGATAATAAATTAAAAATTAAAAAGTAAAAAGATTGCGGAAGAAGGATTTCTGTTTCAAACCACTTCCACCACCAGAACCATTTTCTTTCTTTTTGAAAATGTTCAATAGCTTACTCTGTTTTATTTTCATAAAGCGTTCATAGAGCTTAGAATTTTGCTTAAATTCTTGTGCTGTTTCTTCAGGTTTAAAATGGTCAGCCGGATCGTAAAGCATTGCAGTGCACATACAATTCTTACGATCTTTACTCATCAGGATATCATAGTTGACGCAACTTTTACAACCTGCCCAGAACTCTTCGTCATCTGTTAATTCACTATATGTAACGGGCTCGTAACCCAGATCACTATTAATTTTCATTACAGCAAGGCCAGTAGTCAATCCAAATATTTTAGAATCGGGATACATAATCCTCGACAACTCGAATATTCTTTTTTTAATTGTTTTTGCTACGCCACTTTTACGAAATTCAGGAGAAACAATTAATCCACTATTGGCTACAAATTTCCCATGACCCCATGCTTCGATATAACAGAAACCAACCCATTGTCCTAAACGAGTTTCTGCAATTACTGCTTTGCCATCGAGCATTTTAGCTGCAACGTATTCTGGAGATCTCTTCGCAATTCCCGTACCACGGGCTCTCGCTGAAGCTTCCATCTCATCGGTTATGCGTTGTGCAAAATGTGTATCAAGGTGAGTGGCTACCCTGACGATAATTTCCTTAGTTTCCAACTTCAAAAATGTTATAAGTGTAAACAGAAAACACGTATCGTGTAGAAAGTGTAATTGGGGATTTTCCACTGATAGGGGCTAGTGCCAGTTGCTCGTCCTATCAGAAACCGCGTCGAGGTCGCGGTGTGCTACTGATAGCAGCTCTCATTGAGAACACTGGTGCAAGTGCTGTCAAATTCAAGAGAATAATATGTGAAAACAACTGCTTCAATTTGATGAAATTTATAATCTAAGGCGTAAAAGTAAATAAGTTTGATAGAATTAGGCCGAATTATTTATGAAATTTTCTTTAAATCGCTAACGATTGTTAGTAAATCTAAGCCCCATATTATGCCTTTTTCTAAATAATAAAAAAATTATTCTCCTCTATCTCCTTTAAAATTGCGCATTTCACCGGGGCCTCTATCACCACCGCGAAACAAATTGTTAACTGGATTATTACCTCTTTGTTGTTGTGGAGGCGCACCAAATTTTCGGAGGTTGTAAGTAAAACTTATCGTGAAATATCTTTTCAAAACTTGTGTTTGTATATCTTGAATTGTATTTCCAGAAACAGTTCTTCTGATACTTACGTTCTGGTTTAATAGGTCGAATATATAAAATTTCAATTCGCCTTCTTTTTTCTTGAAAAGCTGTTTAGAAATACTTGCATTCCAAAGTGGTATATTGGTATTGTATCCTGCACTCTGACCAGTGGTGATAATGTAATCGAAATCAGAAGTCATTACCCAGCCTCTCTTGGTATAATAAGTAGCCTCAGTTACAAATGTTTGATTAAAATAATCTGCATTCTGAGATGCTTGTAAAGTATATCGCGCAAAGTTGAAAGTAGAATTTGAAGAGAAATTCATATCGAAATTATCTTTCAGATTAGTGGTCCATTTTAAAGACCCTCCAGCTATTGTATTTTTTGTATAATTACTTTTAAGGTTCACTAAGTTTTGACTTTGATTATAAGAAAGATTACCGGTGAAGCTCATATTGCTTTTTGGTTTCTTGATCGGAAATCCATAATTTATATAACCAGATACACTATAAGTTCCATCTAGATTAACCGGCTGTGTAATCTGAGTTCCATTGGGTTGTATGATCACAGAATTCTGAATATCATGCTGAATCGCACTTGCATTGATGGTAGCAAATATTACATGTTGAGTTATTGCATCAAACGACGAAAATAGTATTCGCATACTGTGGGTAAACTGCTGTTTCAATGCTGGGTTCCCCACAACAATGTTCAATGGGTTACTGTTATCGGTAACTGGCTGTAATTGGGTTGCACTCGGCTGGGCGGTGCGCCCTGAATAGTTAATACGAATATTTTTTGTCTTGGAAAAATCGTAACGCAAATTAGCGGTAGGATAGATATTTACATAATGTTGTTTGATAGCACTATCTCTTGTTAGATTATTGCTTCTAAGATCTCCGATTTGTACTCCAGAACCAATACTAAAATTTATTTTTTTATTTTGAATCCGGTAACTCAAAGTCCCGCGGTTTGATGCATATATGTTTTCAAAAGTATTGCTTAAATTAGGAATAAGTAAGTCGTATCGACTGTTGGATTTATTATACCCAAAAGTTTGTTTTCCATTGCTATTATCACTAAAAGCGTAAGTGTAATTTAGCTCTAGTAATTGACCCTTTCCAATTGGTTCAGTGTACGATAAACTCGTATTAATATTGTGCCCATCAGCATTACTATTGTTGATTTGGTTTAATGTATCGATACGGTTTTGTGTAAAGTATTGAGTGATGGTATTGTTTGTTCCTTTCCCATTATTTGCACTTCCTCCAAAAGTTACTCCAATAGAATAGGTACGCCCTTTTTTGGTAAAGCGATGGCGAAAAGTTGCATCCATAGTTCCGTTATATCCATCATTCTGCGAATTTGTATGACCAATAGAATTATTTAGATTTTGTTTTCCCCTGGTAGCTGATGAACTGGTATTATTATCGTTATCTGTATGTTGGAAACTGATATTGGGCCGAAGTATCAGCGAGTTACTGCTGTCGAACTGGGTTTCGATATTGAAGTTTACTCTGTTGTTCTTGTTATGTTTTATCCCGGTACTAATATTATTGCTTAAGTTCGAAGAATCGGGGTTGCCATTGATCAGCGTTTCTGTAAAACTTTTCTGATCAGTATAGGTTCTTTGATCATTAAAAAAATAACTTCCTGATGCCTGTGTTTTCTTGCCCCAGTTATCTCGATAATTTAAACCTGCTGCCCAAGTGTTTATGATGCCGCTACTACTAGTTGTTGCGCCTGTATTAAAGTTTCCACCCTTACCACCTCCAAAAAAATTCTGACCTGTAAAATTTTGTTTATTTACATTGTTGCCCTGACCAATCAATGTTAATTGTTTGTCGCCATCATATTTACTTAGGCTCAAATTATTATCATAAACCCCATCATCACCAGTACTCCCAGCACCAATAGTAACTTTGCCGAAATATCCTTTGCGTTTGTCTTTGCGGGTGGTGATATTGATTGTTTTAACCCTATTTCCATCATCGAAACCAGTAAATGTGCTTTGATCGCTTAGTGCATCATATACCTGAACTTTATCGATTAGATCGGGAGGTAAATTTTTAGTTGCGAGTTTGGGGTCATCGCCAAAAAAACGTTTCCCGTTTACCAATATTCGTTGTACGGTCTCTCCTTGTGCTTTGATACCACCATCTTTATCGACTTCAATCCCAGGTAATTTTTTTAACAAATCTTCGGCTATGGCATTGGGTTTAGTTTTAAAACTTAATGCATTGAATTCGATCGTATCTTTTTTTATAATGATGGGAGATTGAGTTACAGTTACATTTCCAAGATCGTGTGCGATTGGATTTAAAAATATTGTTCCTATATTAATATTCGGGTTTAGTGTACTAGGAAATATCTGTTTATCGAATGGCTCATAACTTTGAAAAGTAATGTGAAGAATGAAAGGCTTCAAAGAAAGATTTTTTAATTCAAAACTACCATCTGTATTTGCCAATCCAACGACTTCTGTTATTGAATCTTTTGAATCAATTAAAGTCACTGTAGCATCTTTCAATGATTGTTTATTCAAGGAATCTAATACCTTGCCTTTTATAGAACCAGTATTTTGTGAGAAGCCTGATAAGACTATTGCATTCAGAAGGACTAAAATAAATAGTGTTCGCATGATATTTTTCTAATGCATCTAAAATTAAAAATGACTATCTGTAATATAAACTCTTATACAACCAGAAGCAAGCTAATCGTATGGCTAGAAAAGCGAATTCACAAATCGGTGAAATGAACTTTTACTTAGGCGGCCTTGCCAGGTTGTTTGAATATTTGGGATGAGTGGTAAGCGAAAATTGTATTTTGTAAATTAGATCCATGGAATTTAATTAATTTTATATTTAGAATATTGCAAAAAATAAAAATCCTTTTATGCAAATCAAACATAAAATTTTCGCATTAGGTTTGTTGATGTTTGTTGCTTGCCAAACAGCTGAGCACAAAGAATCAACTCCAGCACCAGCATCAACTGCTATTACAACAACTCCTATGGATTCTTTAAAAAAATATGATATAGCGATGGTTGATAATAAAAAAGACCCGGCGTGTGGAATGCCAGTTACTGCTGGCATAGGCGATACTTCGCATTACGAAGGTAAAGTTTTGGGATTTTGTTCCAGTGAGTGCAAAGATAGTTTTAAGAAAAACCCAGCTGCTTTGATCGCAGCTGCGGAGTTGAAGAAATAGATTAATCTTTTAATAATCTAACTGAATAAATATTCTACATCTTCTTTGGTGAGTGTTTTTACGAAACCTTCATCATCTGTAATCAAATCTTTTGCTAAATTTCGCTTACGTTCTTGTAGTTTCAATATTTTGTCTTCTACCGTGTCAGTACAAATCATCCGGTATGCAAAGATGTTTTTTGTTTGACCGATGCGATGAGTTCTATCAATAGCTTGTTGTTCAACCGCAGGATTCCACCATGGGTCAACAATGTATACATAATCTGCAGCGGTTAGGTTTAAACCCACTCCACCAGCTTTCAATGAAATAAGAAAGACTCTGCACGAGTCTTCGTTCTGAAAACGCTGGATAGCGGCTTCCCTTTCATTAATCGTACTACTACCGTCGAAGTATTCAAAGTCAACTTCAAGTTCTCTCATCTTATCTTTAATCAATGAAAGCATGCCTAGAAACTGAGAAAATATAAGTGCTTTATGGTTGCTAATATTTTCAGTAATTTCTCTACCTATCTCTTCTAATTTTACTGAAACATTTGGAAATCTTTCGGCTTCTTTTACGATTGCAGGACTATCACAAATTTGCCGCAACTTCATTAAACCCTGCAGTATAGTTAACTGTGATTTTTGGATCCCCTGATTCTCTACAACACCAAGAATTTTATCGCGGTAATCGTTTCTGTACGCGTCGTAAATTTTACGTTGTTCGTCGCCCATTTCGCAGAATAAAACCATTTCTTGTTTTTCCGGGAGGTCTTTTGCTACTTGTTCCTTTGTTCTTCTTAAAATGAATGGATACAATAGTTTACGTAAATGGTCTTTTTGTTCTTTCTCTCCAAATTTATCAATCGGCATTGAGAACTCGTGTTTGAAAAATTCAATACTTCCCAACATCCCTGGATTGAGAAAGTTCATCTGTGCATAAATATCAAATGTGTTGTTTTGCAAAGGGGTACCACTCAAGCAGAGCCTGTTCTTGGCACGAAGTAATCCGGCGGCTTTGGTGACTTTGCTTGACGGATTTTTGATAGCCTGACTTTCATCGAGTATCACATAATCAAACGGCACTTCTACAAATTGTTTGATATCGCTTCTCAATGTGCCATAAGTGGTAATAATTACATCAATCCCAGTATCGCTCAAATTACCGCGTAGACGCGTGCCTCCGTGGTGCATATAAAAACTTAAATTTGGCGTAAATTTTTTAATCTCGTTTTGCCAGTTGTACATCAATGTTGTTGGACAAACTACCAATGCTTTTAAGTTGCCAGTTTCTGATTTTAAATGATGTAGGAAGCTAAGTGCTTGTATCGTTTTGCCAAGACCCATATCATCTGCTAAGATTCCACCCCATTGCACTTCACGTAGATAATTAAGCCATTGAAATCCACTTTCTTGATAAGGACGCAGGATAGACTGTAAATGTGCAGGAGCTGCAATGGTTTTTATCGCATGATTTTCTTTGAGTCGCTCGTATTTTTCTTCTAACTGAAAAAATAGTTCTTCTTCATCACGCTGTAAATACAGTTCTTCAATAACACTAAAATGGTATTTACTCAATTTTATATTGCCTTGTTTACCATCACCAACTCTGAATAATAAAGCATATTTCTTAATCCATTCTTCTGGCAAGATCCCTAGTGTGCCATCTCCTAATTGAACAAATTGTTGTTTATTGGTTAATGCCTTTTTTACATCTTCTACTGTAACTTTTTGTTCACCGAAATTGATCTGAATTTTTGCATCAAACCAATCAGTATTACTACTAATAAATATTTGAGTTGCAGGTTTTGCTGTATTAAATCTAAAATTCTTAAGTGCTTCAAAACCGTGAACTGGAACGTTCATTTCCTTTGCAGCATCAATGAAAAGGAAGAACCAGTTATTTTTTAATACATCGGAACCCTTCAAGGCAAGGGTAGAACTGTCTATTGGATGTATGAATTGAGAATGTAGTGATTCGATTCTCTGCATCATTTCATTTTCCATCTCCATGTTACGTTGAATAATCAATAGCCTGTCTTCTAAGGGAAGGATAATCTTTTCTTTATCTGTTGTCCTTACTTCATAGCCTTTGTAGATGAATACAGGTTGAAATAAAAGATAGTCGCCTTTTTCTTTTAATAGTATTTTCCACTCTGGCTTGATGTCTTTGATCTCTTCTTTTTGTACATTGGTAAAATGCACATGGTACTCTTTCGACAACGGCATGAGGAATCGCTGAAGCTCTGTGTTCCAATTCGCTGTAGGGATTGATATTTTTCCTGAAGGCAAGAACTTTTCTACTTGTGTTATATCTTCAGGTTTTTGCCAAGTATAGAATTGATTATGGTACTGAAAAACTAGTGCAGATTCGCTTTCGTTTTCTGCAATATTTAGATCTGCTAATGGGAGCTTAATTCGACAATCAACATGATAATATCCGTTACTATAACTTACTTCGAACTCTGGACTTATAAATTGGCTGCTCATCTCAGCGGCTAGTAAATTCGAAGTTGTAAAAGGTCTCCGAGGTTCTAGATAAAAAATAAAGTTACTTTCAGATAGCTCAATAAATAATTTTTTAAACTTCGGGTGTAAATATTCGTTAATAAGATGACGGGTTTCTTCGGGAAGCTCATCATTATGCTGCTGAATAATATTTTCCCAAATGCCGCTAAAAGGAGAATTACGATTAAGATACCTATTCACTTCTCCTGGCATTAACTTTCGCAATTGCTGCAAGAGCATCTTATCGTCTTCGCTAAATACTTCCGTGTTAACAAATTTGGTTAGATCAACTTTTACAGCTTTTGAAACGTATTTGGTTCCAGTTTCATCTGCTTCACCCTGCACTGCTTCTAATGAAATATGCGGGTAGCCCAAATCACTAACTGTAATAACTACACCTAATTTTAAAATAGTTTTTGACTCGGGCTCTAGTGTATCAATAGTCTGACTATTTGTTAGTTCAGCTGGTTTAGTTCTGATTTCGCTGTTTTGATTAATCGAAACCCTTTTGATATTTGTATCAAGTACTCTTAGAAAGGGTTTATTATCGGTATAAGTAAATTCAAATTTCCCTTTTAAATTATCTGTTAACGAATAACCATAAAGTGCGAGTAGTTTATTTTTTTCTTTATCCCAATTGCGAATGCTGTCAAAATAGTTGGATCCGTAATTTTGAAGTAACTGCAAAAGTACGATGCATTTGTGCATACAAAGGGGGTGCTCTGTATCACTTTGGCAGGCGCAGCTTGTGTCAAAATTCCTTTCCTCGTTTTTTTGAATCAGAACTTTAAATGTTTCGTTATCATATTCGAGTGAAGCCAATACTCTTTCTTCTTTCGCTTCAAGTAAATTGGATCTTGAGCTTCTCAGATAATTTTCAGCGGCTTCGAAATTTTCTTGTTTTGTTAGCAGGCGAATCAATTTAAGATCCAGTTGCTTCATCTTGACCACCGTGTGTCGCTGATCGTATATAGTTTCTTTATCGCCCAACAAATTTTTATCGAGCAAATCCTGTAAATGAAAAAGGGCCCCTGCTTTATGCCTACATACCTCCGATAGGTTGTATGGGCAAGTGCACCTTAACGATAACGTTTTTGGGTCTTTGAATTGTGTAATATGAACCTTATAAAAGGTCGCATAGCCATCGTCTTTTACCCTAAAAACAACTGCCGCCATCAGGTCATCGTACTCTAATAGTTCTACATTGCCAAGTGCATGAATTTTCTTGCCTCTGCGAATTACTTCCTCAGTGCCGCTATTATAAATATGTTTGACTAAGTAAGGTAGTGCCATATATTTTTCTGTAGCCCATTTCCAACATTCTGTAATAATTTCATTTACAGTTCAATGATTTGAAAAGGTCAATTTGCAAAAGTAAAGGAAAGGAGATTGCTTTTGGACGCTATTTGAAAAGAATGTGGATGAAATGTTTGTTAATTAATGTATTTACACAACTACAAGATCCCCATCGCAATAAATAGGAAGAATATTGGCCGAATTAAGACTGACACAGTATTCTAAATCTTTTTCTAATCCGTAAGCTGCCAAACGATGCCAGTGAGTAGTTTTTCTTATAAAAGAGTGCATCTTATTTTTCTGTTGTCTGTACAATTCAGATGCCATCAAACTGCTATCACAATGAATGGTAAATACACTCTGAATCTCATTGATCACTGCGCCAGCAAATAAAGTATCTTCAATATTAACTTTATCTTTCCAAGCTGAGCAACCTAGAATCACATTTTTATTTGATTTCACTAAATGATCGCAAACAGCAGATAAATTTGGGAACGATCCGGTGATAACCTCTGATGCGCCATTTTTTACGGCCATGTGTAATAGTTTAGTGCCATTAGTAGTGGTAAGTACCAGTGTTTTGCCTTCTATAAAACTGCGTGGATATTCGGCTGGAGAATTACCATGTTCTAAACCTTCAATTACTTTTCCATCTCTTTCGCCAGCTGTAATTCCTCCAACTTCTATACCGATTTTAATGCAGGTGCTAACTTCAGCAACTGGAATTACCCTTGTAGCCCCGTTATACAATGCCGTTGCAATAGTTGAAGTGGCTCTGAATACATCAATCACTACAACAATACTATTGCTAATATCGTAGATGTCTAAAAGCTTTGGAGAGATTACTGTATGAAGTATAGGTTTGTTGAACATATCGGGTAAAGATATAAAAAGAGGTTTATTAGTAGTGAAGGCTAAGTATTTTTTGAATTGAAAAAACTAAAACAATACTTATTTTATGAAGCGAAATCATGTATAAAAGCTGGGTGCTCTTTTAATCCGGAGATATGCCAAGGCTCGAGCGGTTTCGCAATGTATTTGAAAACAAGAGGATGCTCAATTGCTTTTATTTCTTCTTCACGATCTAGTGAGGAGGTTAAGATTATAATTTTAATTTGACTATGAAAATCTATAAAATTAGCTTGAAATATTTTTAAAAAATCCCAGCCATTAAGCACAGGCATATTGATATCGAGGAAGATTAAGGAAGGAATTTTACGATCTTCTTCTGGTAAACGCGATTGCTCTTCAAAATAGTCTAGGCCCATTTTACCATCCTGTATTTTTACAATTGTATTGCAAAATTGATGGTCAGATAATATTATTTCACTGAGCATTTGACTCATTGAATCATCATCTATATTCATTACTAAATTTACCATCTCAGTTATTTTTAAATGCAATAGTAAAACGGGTACCTTTATTTACTTCACTTTCAGCCTTTATCGCACCGCCTAAAGAAGTTATTTGCGCATGTATTAAATATAATCCTATGCCCCTGCTTTCTGGGTGGTGATGAAATTTTTGGTGTAATCCGAAGATCTTATCCTTGACTAATTCCATGTTAAAACCAATACCGTTATCTGTAAAAGTAAAGATTACTTCATTTTCTTGTATGCTTGAGCTGATAAATATTTCAGGGGCGATATCATTCTGTTTATATCTAATAGAGTTAGTGACCAGATTCTGGAAAATACTTTCCAAGTAGGGTTGATTAAATTTTACATAGGGAGCCTCATTAAAATTATAACTAATTTTCGTGTCGTTCTCCCTAATTAATGTTTCAATTGATTTAGTTACATTGTTCAATACATTCTCGAATAAAATATTTTTGATTTGAATATTTGTATTGTTTTTTACCAGTAATATATGAATTAGGTCATTCAATGTGTCATTTAATCTGGAAGTGGTTGTTTTATATCCTTCCATTAATTTCTGAGACCTTTCTGTGGAAATCGTCGAATAATCCAAAAGATTGAGCATAGAGATTAGGTTGGTAAGTGGTGCTCTGAGATTATGAGAAACGATATAAGAAAATTGTTTTAAATCGGCGTTATTTTTAGTCAGCTCTTTGATCAATAATTTTCTTTCCTCTTCAGCTTTTTTTCTAATTGAGACGTCTCTTGAAGTAACAATCAATCCTCCAATATTTGGATTGTTGATCTGGTTAGTAGCCTGAGCTTCGATATAAAAATAGTTTCCATCTTTATCTAATATGCGAAACTCAATGAGTTCTGTAACACCACCATTTTCAATAATTCTTTTAAAAGAGGACATCAAATTCGGGAAATCTTCCGGGTGCACTATTTCTGAAAAATGTTTTGTTTTTAATTCATTTTCTTTATACCCCATCACTTGACGGGCAGATTCACTTTGGTAGATGATTTCCCCAGTTATTGAAATAATCGTAATAATATCAGAAATATTATGGACTAGGGCGCGTAATTTTTCTTCACTTGAACGGATGGTTTCTTCTATTTTTCTTCTTACTGTAACATCTCTTGAGATGATAAGAATTGCATTAAATAATGGATTCTTTAATTGGATATTTCCAAGACTCTCAATTGTAATATAGCTTCCTGACTTTGTTTTTGCTCTAAACTCAATGAGGTTCCCCATCCCTTCAAAAGTTAATCTATTTGTAAACCTTTTACTAATGTCCGCTCTGTCATCGGGATGCACAAACTGTAACATATTTGTACCAGCCATCTCTTCTGGACTATAACCCGTGATCCTAAATACTGAAGGGCTAGTATAAATGATATTGCCAGTTTTATCTACTAGTGTTATAATATCTGAAACATTTTGAATAATCGATTTAAAACGTAAATCACTATTGGCAAGTTCTTTGATGGTTTTATTTTGCTCCGCTAAACTATCATTTGTAATTGTTACTGCAATTTGATTAGAAATTAATTCTAATAGAAGAACCGCTTTCGCATCGACTAATAAATCTCCTTTATGTATCAGACCAATTTTTCCAAAACTAATTCCTGAATTAAATTTTAATAGAACTTCCTTACACAAGGAATTTGGATATTGGGTAAGATAATTTGTATAAAAATCATCAGTTTCAATTAACCTGATTCCTTTAAATTGTTCATTTTTGTAGAAATAAAAATTTGAACCAAAACAATAAATAAAAATATCGCAATGAGGGGCCAACTCATTAATTAGTAAAATGAGGTTTTCGATTGACTCAAAATTCTCGAATTGTTTTGTATGCGCAAAAGTCTCTAAATCAAGATCCATCATAATTTGCTTAGCGTAGTATTTGTTGTATTATCAAAGGACAACTGCTCTTTAAATATATCTAAAAAACTGATCAATTCAATGGGGTACTGTTTCTTTTTGGGGAGACGATGAGCAGTTCCGTATAGAGGAGATCGATTTTATTTGAGAATCATCCTGAGCATAATAGGGAACTGTTGCCAGATTTAAAGACCTTTATAGGAACTTAAACGATCTTATTCACCCAATCACTCCTTTAAATTAGTCAGAAATATTCTAACTTGGTTTTAGCTAATTACTGCTATTTTGAAACTGATTGTTTATTTCAACACCAATTTATGAAAGGATTAATGATGGATTTTCCATTAACCACCCACGCCATATTGGAATATGGTAATCGAGTATTCCCTCACAAAGAAATTGTTACAAAGTTGCCAAATGGACACTGGCATCGTTATCACTATTCCGATCTTTATCAGCGAGTTAAAAAGCTTTCTCATGCACTGATTCATCAATTGGGTGTACAACCAGGTGATCGAGTAGCTACTTTTGCTTGGAACCATTACCAACATGTGGAATTATATTATGGCATTCCGGGTGCCGGAGCAATTTGCCATACTTTAAACATTCGCCTCAGTACAGAACAAATTATATTTATTGTAAATCATGCAGAAGCAAAAATAATTTTTATCGATGCAACACTTGTGCCTTTATTCGAAAAAATTGCTCCCTATACTACCGGTGTAAAACAATTTATACTACTCAATAGCCCTGAAAATTTTACTACGAATCTTCCGAATTGTATTTTGTATGAACACTTATTACAAGTAGATGCATCTGAATATAATTGGTATCCATCAGATGAGAATGACGCTTGCGGATTATGCTATACTAGTGGAACAACTGGTAACCCCAAAGGAGCATTGTATTCCCATCGATCTACTTACCTCCATGCAATGGCTTTGTTGATGCCTAATGCTACTGGCTTGTCGGCTCGAGACAGGGTATTATTAATTGTTCCGCAATTTCACGTAATGGCATGGGGCTTTCCATATGTGTGTATCTTGGCCGGATCTGATATGGTTTTACCAAGTTTGCATCTTCAGTCAGAATCATTAATAGAGATATTGGATCAGGAAAAAATTACCATTGCAAATGGGGTTCCTACGATTTGGGTAGGAATTTATGACGCAATGAAAAAAAATCCTCCTAAAGAAAAATTGGCACTAAGAGAATATATAGTGGGTGGTTCGGCATTACCCCCAAGTTTGATTGAAGCATTTGAAAAAGATTTTGGTATTAGAGGGGTACATGCTTGGGGTATGACTGAAACTTCTCCGATTGGCACTGCCAGCAGACTACAAACAATCCACAATAATATCTCTGAAGCTGATCAATTAAAAGTGCGAGCTAAGCAAGGCTTTGAATCACCTTGCGTTGAAATACGCGCAATAACTGAAGAAGGAAAAATCGCTGCAAGAGATGGTGTAACTATTGGTGAGTTTGAGATCAGAGGTGCATGGATCATTAAAAGCTATTATAAATATCAAGACAATCATCTTTCTTTTACTGAAGACGGATGGTTTAAAACAGGTGATGTAGGAACGATAGATGCAGAAGGATATATGAGTATTAGCGATAGAAGTAAGGACCTGATAAAGAGTGGAGGTGAATGGATTTCGAGTGTGGCTTTGGAAATTGCCTTAATGGCACATCCAGAAGTGAAAGAAGCTTGTGTGATTGCGATACCGGATGAGAAGTGGGTTGAGCGACCACTAGCATGTATTGTTTACAGGGGAGATAATATCATTTCGAAAGAAGCATTTAATGCTTTCTTAGCAGCACATTTTGCCTCGTATCAATTACCCGATCAATATATTGCTCTAAAAGAGATACCTAAAACCAGTGTTGGAAAACTTAATAAAAAAGAGTTAAGAAGGATGTATTCGGATGGAGAATTATAACAAGCTTCAAATTACAAATTAGATAGATACTATTTAAAGACGCGCCCCTAGCCAACAAATTCCCAATCCTTGTTGGTTTGGAAGATTTTTTATCATTTCAATTAGTACTCTAGCATATGCGTTTTGTCCATCAGGGGTAGCATCGTATACAGGAATCAACTGGTTAGTTGTTCCAACGATATTGTTGGTATTATCATTCCATCCTAGAGTAAAAGGATAGGCAGTTTCAGCAATGATAATTGTTTTTTGATATTTACTAATCAGTGTATTTATCCCGGTGGCAACTGCATCGAGATTTTTTCCATGCCAAAATGGGTAGTAGCTTAAGCCGATATAATCATAGTTAATTCCTTGTTGTGAAATATTATTAAAGAACCAATCAGATCCATCGATTCCTGCAAAATGAATCATGGTTTTTGTGCCACTACTCACATCTTTTATTGCGCGATCGCCTTCTTTTATTAATGCAGTATAATTGATCCAATTAGTATCAAAACTTCCTCCAACTCTTCCTAGGTCCCAAAGGAAGCCGCTATTGGTTTCATTTCCGATCTGGACCAATTTTAAAGTAATACCTGCAGTTTTAAATGCCTGAACAACACGAGAAGTATATTGGTAAACACTGTCTTTTAATGTTGCAAATGCAAGGGTTTTCCAAGCAGTAGGAATAGATTGATGAGCAGGATCTGCCCAAGTATCTGAATAATGAATATCGAGCCAAATGCTTCACCCATTTGCGGTTAATATTTTTGCAAAGTCAACTACTTCAGCAAGGCTGGAATGAGTATCTACGGGTGTATGCCAGATTCTTAAACGAACGGTATTAAAGCCTTTATCTTTAAAAATTTGTATCAAATCTTTTATTTGGCCGTTATCCTTGTACTGCGTATTAGTTGCGATGATTTCTGGTGTAAAAGAGAGGTCAACTCCCCTTATGAAATCAGAATTCAAAGTTAGGGTAGGGGTAGATGGCGGAGTAGTTGGTGTATTCGAATTGGAACTCGATTTGCCACAACTTATTATGCACACAACTAAAAAAATGGCTGCTAAGATCCTTTTCATACTATAAAGCTAATACATTTCATTCCTTACCTTTGAAGCTCAAAAGAGTATTGTATGAATGAGAAATTTACAGAGCGTATAAAATCAGAACTAGCAGAAATAGATGCAGCTGGTTTATTTAAGAAAGAACGAATCATTACTAGTGAGCAAGGACCAGAGATTATTGTGAATGGTAAAACCGTTTTAAATTTTTGTGCAAATAATTATCTCGGTTTATCATCTCATCCAAGAGTAATTGAAGCAGCGCATAAGGCCATTGATACACATGGTTATGGGTTGAGTAGCGTACGATTTATTTGTGGTACTCAAGATATTCATAAAGAACTGGAACAGAAAATAGCAACATTCTTAGGAACAGAAGATGCCATTTTGTATGCTGCAGCTTTTGATGCAAATGGCGGCGTATTTGAACCATTGTTTAATGAGGACGATGCAATTATTAGCGATTCTTTAAATCATGCTTCCATTATTGATGGCGTTCGTTTGTGTAAAGCGCAGCGTTATCGATTTGAGCATAACAATATGGCAGATTTGGAAGATAAATTGAAAGAAACCGCGTCACTAAGAAATAGGATAATTGTTACTGACGGTTCTTTTAGCATGGATGGTACAATTGCACAACTTGATAAGATTTGTGATTTGGCCGACAAGTACAATGCGATAGTAATGATTGATGAATGTCATTCTTCGGGATTTTTGGGTAAAACAGGAAGAGGTACACACGAATATAGGGGCGTGATGGGGAGGATCGATATTATCACTGGTACATTGGGTAAGGCTTTAGGTGGTGCAAGTGGTGGATTTACTTCCGGCAATAAAGAAATGATTGAAATACTGCGTCAGCGCAGTAGGCCTTATTTGTTCTCAAATACGCTTGCGCCAAGTATTGTAGGGGCTTCTATTGCAGTGTTAGATATGCTTACTGAAACAACCCAATTGCGCGATCAATTAGAATTTAATACCAAATATTTCCGTGAAAAAATGGCCGAAGCAGGATTTGATATCAAGCCAGGAGATCATCCCATAGTTCCGATTATGCTTTACGAAGCAACTGTTGCACAACAATTTGCTGCTGACTTACTCGAAGAAGGGATTTATGTAATTGGCTTCTTCTATCCTGTGGTGGCAAAAGGACTAGCTAGGATTAGGGTGCAGCTGAGCGCCGCTCATACACAATCACATTTAGATAACGCTATCGCAGCATTTACCAAAGTGGGTAAGCAATTGGGGGTAATTAAATAAGTTTCGAAATATTAACGTTACTTATATTTAATACAACTCTTTTTGTACAATCATAGTTGACTTTTACTTATCTCCAAAACGGATTTTGGGCTAACTTCGCTTCTCTTAAATTACAAATATGCGCTCCTATTTTTCTATTATATTTTTTACTGGTCTGATTATACTTTCAGCTTGTTCACCCAATAATGTAAAAATTGATAAAGACCTTCAACATTTTTTTGATGACAAATCTGTGGTAGGCACTTTCGGTATCTATGATAATGGTACTGGACAATTTACCATTCACAATATGGCGCGTTTTAAAGATTCTGCGTATTTGCCAGCTTCCACTTTCAAAATTGTCAACTCATTGATAGGTATTGAAACCGGCCGTATCGTGAATGAAAAAATGATCATCAAGTGGGATGGTGTGGTACGCCCTTTTCCCAATGGCGATAGTAGTAAAACATGGAATAAAGATCTTACAATGGAGGAGGCTTTTAAAAGATCTGCCCTGCCCTATTATCAAGAAGTAGCACGTAGAATTGGAAAAGATACCATGCAATTTTGGTTGGATAGTTTGAAGTATGGTAATAAGAAAATTGTTTCCCCGATCGATCAATTTTGGTTAGATAACACGCTGAAAATAACTGCTGATGAAGAAATGGGCTTCGTGAAGAAACTTTATTTCAATCAATTGCCATTCCAAAAACGAACACAGGAAATCGTTAAAAAAATAATGGTTCAAGAAGAAAACACGAATTATAAACTTGCGTATAAAACCGGAACAGGAACCCTCGCAAATGGTACAATACTTTGTTGGATAGTGGGTTGGATCGAAGAAAACCGACACCCTTATTTTTTTGTAATGAATATGGAAGGTAAACCAGAAGCAAATATCATGTCATTCCGACTCGACCTATTGAAAGCCATCCTGAAACAACAAGGCTTTCTTGAAGGTAAAAGATAAAACCTTTCTAGTATTTTACTGTTAGATTTGTAACACATTTTCCCGTTATGCAATTGTACTGTAATTCACTTACTCAGACAGCAAGATTGAAAACCCGCGAAGTACAAATCGGTGATTTGTTGTTGGGTAACTTTAATCCTATCCGACTACAAACGATGACTACCACAGACAGCATGAACACCATGGCTACAGTGGAGCAAGCCATTCGTTGTATAGAAGCTGGTGCAGAATTGGTACGGATTACTGCGCCAAGTAAAAATGAAGCAGAGAATTTATTGAATATAAAGAAGGAATTAAGAAAGAGAGGTTATAAAACTCCATTAATAGCCGACATACATTTTACACCCAATGCAGCAGAGATTGCTGCAAGGATCATTGAAAAGGTTCGTATTAATCCAGGTAATTATGTTGACAAAAAAAAATTTGAACAAATTGATTATACAAATCTTGAATATGCAGAAGAGATAGATCGTATTAGAGAAAGGTTTACCCCCCTTGTAAAAATTTGCAAAGAGTATGGCACCGCTATGCGAATCGGAACCAATCATGGTTCATTGAGTGATCGTATCATGAGTCGTTATGGCGATACCCCAATTGGAATGGTGGAAAGTGCCATGGAATTTCTGCGCATTGCTAGAAATGAAAGTTATCATAATATCATGCTTAGTATGAAAGCCAGTAACCCAAAGGTGATGGTTCAGGCGTATCGATTATTGATACAACAAATGGACGCGGAATTTGGAGAAGTTTACCCTTTGCATTTGGGCGTAACAGAAGCGGGAGATGGTGAAGACGGTCGTGTAAAAAGTGCCGCAGGAATTGGAACTTTGTTAGAAGATGGGATTGGAGACACAGTAAGGGTGAGTTTAACGGAAGACCCAGAATTTGAAATTCCTGTTTGTCGAGATCTTGTAAAACGGTATACAGCTATTTCAAAAACCTCGGCTGTAAACCATATTCCGAAGATTGAAAAAATTAATTATGATCCGTTTATTTATTCAAGGAGAGAAAGTTTTGCTGTAAATAATATAGGAGCAAAACAAGTGCCAGTAGTTATTGCCGACTTAAGTAAACTTAGTAAAATCCAAGCTTCTAACCTCGAGTCGGTCGGATACAGGTATGATGCCGTTTCAGATAAATGGAATATCAGTGATACTGCAGCAGATTATATTTTTACTGGAAACCTGCTATTGAATTTTGCCTTGCCAGGAACACTAAAAGTTATTTGTTATGCAGCCACAGCTGCTATTGCAAGCGATCAGGAAAAATATTTTCCAATTTTTGATGCAACAGGTTTTCTGGAATCGGATTTTATAAACGAACAACTAAACTTTGTAATAGTAGATTGTTATTCAGACAAAACGCCAATCAACGATGATACCTATCTGGATGAAATTGCAAATAAGAAAAATGTTGTTTTGTGTTTGAGTAGCCATAATCAGCAAGCTATGCCAGCAGTACGTAGAATGTTTCTGGAACTCATTGGCAGGGGTATTAAGAACCCAATAATTCTTTTAACAGAAAGTAACTGGAATACTGCCGACGAACATTTAATTCACTTCTCTACTGAGACTGGCGCATTATTTTTGGATGGATTTGGTGACGGTATTTGTTTAGGCCTTACAACGGTCTCTTATAATACTGCATCAGTTAATAATGCTTCAGGTAGGAATTATTTCAATAATTTGAGCGTTGAACAATTTACCAATAATACAGCTTTCAGTATTTTGCAGGCTACCCGTACTAGGATTTCAAAGACAGAATATATTTCCTGCCCCAGTTGTGGAAGAACCTTGTTTGATCTTCAGAAAACCACTGCAAAAATCAGAAGTGTAACCAATCATTTGAAAGGAGTAAAAATTGCTATCATGGGCTGTATTGTAAATGGTCCTGGTGAAATGGCGGATGCTGATTTTGGTTATGTTGGATCGGGTGTTGGAAAAATTACTTTATATCGTAGTAAAGAAATTGTCAAGAAAAATATTGATAGTGATATCGCTGTTGATGAGTTGATACAGTTATTGAAAGAAAGCGATGCATGGATTGATCCTACTTAAATAAATTATATTTAATTCCAGAATAAATAAGAATGGAAACAGATTTTCTTGTAATCGGTTCAGGTATTGCAGGCTTAACGTATGCCCTCAAAACTGCAAAAAAATGTCCCGATAAAAAAATTACCATCATCACCAAAACAGATGCTGATGAAACTAATACAAAATATGCACAAGGAGGTATTGCAGGTGTATGGGATGAAAATAAAGATAGTTTTGAAAAACATATCGAGGATACATTGATCGCTGGTGATGGGTTATGCAACGAAGCAATTGTTGAAATCGTTGTCAAGGAAGGCCCTGAACGAATCAGAGAAATTATTGAATATGGTGCCGAATTTGATAGGAACGAAACTGGTGATTATAGCTTGGGTAAAGAAGGCGGACATAGCGAAAATAGAATATTGCATCACAAAGATGTAACAGGGCAAGAGATGGAGCGTGCCTTATTAGAGGCTTTGAGTAAGCTAAAAAATATAGAACTGGTCAACCATTGTTTTGTGGTCGACCTTATTACGCAACATCACTTAGGTTATCTAGTTACAAAATCAACTTTAGATATTACTTGTTTTGGAGTATATGTTTTAAACAGGCAAACTAATCAGATCGGAAAAATACGCTCTAAAATAACAGTGCTTGCTTCAGGGGGTTGTGGACAAGCATATCGAACTACTACCAATCCGAAGATCGCAACCGGAGACGGTATTGCCATGGTATATCGCGCAAAAGGCAAGATCGAGAACATGGAGTTTATTCAGTTTCACCCTACTGCTTTATACGAACCTGGTGTATCCCCTTCTTTCTTAATTACAGAAGCTGTACGTGGCGATGGTGGGATTTTGAGAAATAAGGGGAGTGAGGCTTTTATGGAGCGCTATGATGAAAGAAAAGATTTAGCACCTAGAGATATTGTTGCTAGAGCAATCGATAATGAAATGAAGCGGACGGGTACAGAACACGTGTATCTGGATTGCAGGCATATGGATAAAGAAAAATTTATTCATCACTTCCCAAATATTTATGAGAAATGTTTGAGTATCGGTATTGATACAATGCAGCAGATGATACCGGTTGCACCCGCTGCACACTATAGTTGCGGGGGTATTAAAACAGATGAATTTGGACGAACTTCTATACAGCATTTATATGCATGTGGGGAGTGCGCCAGCACTGGTCTGCACGGTGCAAATCGTTTAGCAAGTAACAGCTTATTGGAAGCAATGGTATTTGCTCATCGGAGTTTTCTGGATAGTTGTGAAAAGGTGAATAGTATTCAATTTCAAGAATATATTCCCGATTGGAAAGCTACAGGAACAATCGATCCCAGGGAAATGATTTTAATTACCCAAAGCCAGAAAGAACTTACCCAGATCATGAGTGACTATGTAGGTATTGTTCGAACCGATATCCGTTTAGAACGTGCTATGAAAAGACTTGATTTGCTATTTACTGAAACGGAAGATTTGTATCGTTCTACCAAAGTGTCGCCTCAGTTATCTGAACTGCGTAACCTTATCACAGTTGGGTATTTGATTGTAAAAGGGGCACAGTTCAGAAAAGAGAGTAGAGGCCTACATTACAATACAGATCATCAACAGAAAAGCAATTTGTTACAGAATATCATTTTGTAAATACAACTTTTAAAATATTTTCCATGTACCAAATTACGTTTGGGCTTTTTTATTTATTATCACTCATTCCTTGGAGAGTGATGTATGTAATTTCGGATGGCTTATATGGATTGGTCTACTATATTTTTGGCTATCGAAAAACAATAGTGATGAAAAATCTGGCTATTGCTTTCCCAGAAAAATCAACAAAAGAAAGGGTAAGGATTGCAAAAGATTTCTATCATAATTTTATCGATACCATTGTTGAAACCGTTAAGATGTTTTCTATCAGTAACACAACATTAAAAAAAAGATTTACTTCTAACATTGAAGTTTTAAACGAGTTGTATGATAGCGGACAAAACGTAGAATTAGTTTGCGGCCATTTTTTTAACTGGGAGATCATTAATTTAAGTATCGCTATGATGAGCCGCTATCCTTTTGTTGGAGTTTACCAGCCAATGACCAATAAAGTGATCAATCAACTGATGTTAAATATGCGCGTAAAGAATGGAACGATCTTGGTGCCCGCCAGCGATTTTAAATCTAATTTCCACGCATTTGTTCCCGCTCGTTATGCACTAGGTCTTGCAGCTGATCAGAACCCCCCAAATGAAATGAAAGCCCATTGGGTAAACTTTTTTGATCGGTTAACGCCATTTGTGGTAGGACCAGAAAAGGGAGCTAAAATTCATAATACGGCTTTGGTTTTCGCACATTTTTATAAAGTGAAACGCGGTTATTATCACGTAGAGATGCAAACTATTACAACTACTCCCAATGAGTATCCGGATGGAAAATTGACACAAATTTTTGCATCTTATGTTGAAAGAGCAGTTAAGTTAAAACCAGCTAATTATTTATGGAGCCACAGAAGATGGAAATGGGAATTTGATGCTGAGAAACACGGATATCTTGAGGTGAAATGATCTCGAGTAATGAGAAGCCGAAAGAATTTCTCCCAGCTTCTTATTTTTTATTTAGTTAAGCGCTTCAACCGATTTTGCTATTTCAA
>JAYUFN010000307.1:0-1359 GCA_043738705.1 Bacteroidota bacterium | reverse complement strand
TTGCCATCATCACAATGGGAGAAGTAAGCGGGAATAAACTTCCAAAAATAGCCAATGAGCTATTCGGGTCATTCACAGCTTTCATCATAATTACAATTGCAAAGATGATTGGCATGGTAATGGGTAATAATAAGCTCTGAGCATCTTGTGGATCTTCATTTACAGCACTACCCACCGCAGCAAATAAAGAAGAGTATAGAAGATAGCCACCAATAAAATAAAATATAAAACAGCCGATGATAAATGGAAAATTAATAGAGCTTAATCCACTCATAACTCCCGATAAGGCACCGCTACTCTTAAAAGCCTGTGCAGCCTGCATTCCCGCAGGTTGAATGGGCTGTCCTTGCATCGATTCTACTACAGAAGGGAATAGCATGGCAATCGCAAATTGTAACCCAAATACTAAAACGATCCAGATAATAAATTGAATAAGACCTACAGCGCCGATTCCAAATATTTTTCCCATCATTAGTTGAAAAGGTCTCACACTACTGATAATTACTTCAGCAATACGACTTACTTTTTCTTCCATAACGCCACGCATTACCATAGTTCCATAAATGAATAGAATAATATAGATTAAAAACCCCGAGATCATGCCCACTGCATAGCTGACACCTACTTTGGCATCATTTTCGGATTTGCCGCTGGCTGAAGAATATTTGATGTATTCCTTTTCTTGTTGTAAGCTATCTAATTGCGCCGGAGTGATGTTGAAGTTTTTCAGACGCTTTTCTTCGAGTGCTTTGTTGATGCGTGTCTGAATCTTTTCTCTCGTCATCAACCCTACTGCTTTGCCAGATCGAAATTGAAGCGAATCCTTGCCATCCATGGTAAAGGTTTCAGGAACAAAGAGGTACGCTTCGTATGTTTTTTGATCAATCGCATTTTGTAGTGCTAGTGTATCCGATTTTACAAATTCAAATACTACTTCGTTATCTTTTGAAGCAATTTTACCATTAAAAATATTGGCCCTATCTGATACAGCCACCCTAAAATTATCTGTAGTTTTAACAGAGAAATAGATGATCATCGCATAGAATCCGAAAATGATCATCGGCAATCCAATAGTAGATAAGAGGAAGGTCTTCTTTTGAACCCTTGAAAGAAATTCCCTTTGTGCGATTAAAAATATTTTGTTCATTTTAGTTTATTATTAAGCGTTAATGGGTTGAAAAGCTCTGGTAGTGGCCTTTGTACCTTCTACCAGATTAATAAATATTTCATTGAGAGAAGGCAATAACTCATTGAAGGATTCGATGGTTAGTTGTTGTTCAATAAAATATTTTAAAACATCATTACTGGTTTTTCCTTCTCTGATCTTTACAGTTAGCAAATTTGCTGACTGTTCTACCA
>JAYUFN010000306.1:0-1361 GCA_043738705.1 Bacteroidota bacterium | reverse complement strand
ATCAACGATCTGCAATATTGCCTCCTGTTGTTTAGGATGACTTTTAAAATAGGCACCAACCAATTGATTATACCATGCCCAATCATATTCGGTATCTGTAGCGGCATGTATTCCTACAAATCCCCCGCCATTTTGGATATATCGTTGAAATGCTAATTGCTGTTGATCATTCAACACATTTCCTGTAGTACTTAAAAATACAACAGCTGCATATTTCTTCAACTGTTTGCTATTAAAAAAACTTGCATCAGTGGTTGTATCCACTTCCATATTATTTTCTTTGCCAATTTTTTGAATCGCAGCAACCCCTGTGGGAATAGATGCATGGTGGAATCCTAAAGTGCGACTAAATACTAGAATACGAGTTTGTTTTTTGTGACTACTAAACGATTGTAATCCAAACAAAACTGTTAATGATATCAATAGATAGGTAACCTTTTTCATGTGTTTAATTTATAAATTTTAATTTTTAAGTCTAGAACGTCTTTCCATTACTTCACGCCAAGTTGTTAAAATAATCCCTTCCCGCTCAACGGCTCTTTTAAATTCAGGATCCATCATTGCAAGCATATCTCCTCTTCTAAGTGGGCCCGAACCTGATATAAAAGGAAACACTTCGGTAGTAGCTGTACAATGCATAATCATCATGGTTAAGCCGGGTTTGATGGTATGTATTCCTTCAATATATTTTTTTGTCTTGTACTCCTGTATTTCCTGATCATCGCCTTGCAGCTCTTTTGGGATATCCCAATCATAACTTTCATTGTGCAAATCATCAAGTACAGGTAAGCCAGCATTCCATAGCATTTTGCCTAGTTTGCGAATCAGAACCATTTGAGTATCACTCATATTATTCGTTAATTTTATTAAGCTTGCATGTCCGGCAGGTAGCATTACAGGTATTTTATTTTCAATACCTACTTTAATATAACGCATCAAAAATTCGGGCGTTGCAAATAATGTACCCATGTGACTATCAAGATGTGTTGGTTCAAAGCCCATTGTTCTTGCTCTATCTAATTGTGCGCGAATTTCATTTTCCACTTCATCTGCACTGGAATGTTTTACAACCTGTTCAACGCTTGGCCATAATGCCCCTTCCAGATCAACTAAGCCCGGTGTGATAGATTTTCCCGAAAGCGGCCCCCACCTATATCCACTCCACTCGCTTGTAAGAGTAAGGTGTAAACCCACATCTAATTTTGGATGCTGTTTATAATAGTGAACAAATGCTGGCACCCAAGAACAAGGCATCATTACACTGCAGGATGTGGCGATACCTTCCGTCATTGCTTTAATTGTTCCTTCATTTGAATCGAACGACATCCCCACATCGTCAACATGCAATATCACAACTTTAG
>JAYUFN010000305.1:0-1362 GCA_043738705.1 Bacteroidota bacterium | reverse complement strand
GAATCATCTTTTCTGATATCAGCTAAGAGTTGAATCATTAGCGCAAAAAATGGTGGCTGACTTCTACTAATATAATATTTACGATTACCATTTGGAATATGCCCTACTGTATCAATAAGGAATGCAAAGTTGGAGATCATATTTTCAATCAGGTCAATTCTTCCATGCTCTTTTAAACCTAGCATTGTAAAATAGGAATCCCAATAATAGATTTCTCTGAATCTTCCTCCCGGAACAATGTATTGATTAGGTAAGTTAATCAGCGAACTTATTTCAGCACTTGGTTGCCTTGTTAACATGTCCCACAGATTCCGAATATTTTCTGAAACCGATAAAGAAGGGTTGCTTTTATATTCCGTACCGATTTCGGTGGGTAGTGAAAAATTATCTAAAACAAAAGAGGCTAGATTAAATCTTTCTTGTTTTTTTGATGCATAATATTTTATTTCGATTTCGGCTAGGGGGTATTTTGGAATACAATCCACAAATGTTTTCCCGTCATTAAGAATCGCTTGCATTTGAACAGCAGTAAATAATTCTTCAATTTCGTAAATTTCTTTGGGGTCTTTTTTCATCCTTTAAATACTATTAAGGGTTCATCATAGAATTATATCTATAAGGCCTAATTGGAATCAACTAGGGAAACCTTTTTCTGAATTCGATAAAATACAATTAATAAGATAATGAGTAATGATATTGGAACCAGCGAAAAGTAAAATCCAGTTTGCCCTCCATAAGCCTGAAAAATATTTCCCATAATAATTGAGCCTGTTGTGCCACCTAAAGCAGAAAAAATCACAATCAAACCCGACATATAGCCATGCTTATTTTTTGGGAGAGAGCTTAAGATTACTGAATTGATTGCTGGATATACCGGGGCAATTAAAAGTCCGATTAAAGGAAATATGAAAGTAGCTACTGGTGCATTTCCCCAATTTGTAACAACTGCAGTTCCAGCATTATTCGCTAGCGGTAGTGCTGCTAATACTAAACATGCTGCTAATAATAAACAACCGATCAAAACACCAAGCCAATTAATTTTACGTAGTACAATTCCTGCAACAAATCTTCCAATTGCTGTAGCACCAGCAAGAATACTTGCCATTTGTATACTCAGTGTTGGAGGCAAATGCAATACATCACTATTATAAGTCGGCAACCAGCTCATAATACTTTGTTCAATCAGTACATAAATAAAGGCACTTGCAACAAAGACAATCACAACCGGTAATGCAATTAGAGTAAACATTTCTTTAAAATCATTCGACAGAGGAACTTCGTCAGATCTTTTTATTGAAGATTCATCTAGGGATGAACTCCATAATAATAAAAATGCGATACCAACAATAATAGCTAGCAAAT
>JAYUFN010000304.1:0-4014 GCA_043738705.1 Bacteroidota bacterium | reverse complement strand
TTGAAGCCCATTTTAGGGAAGCAGTGAAAAGTAGGGTGGCATTACTGGATCGTATCATGCAATATATTGTGAAACGAAAGGGGAAGCAATTGAGACCCATGTTTGTTTTGCTTAGCGCTCGGCTAGGTGGTCAAATTAATGAGAGCAGCTACCGAGCAGCATCACTCGTTGAACTATTGCATACTGCCACTTTAGTACACGATGATGTGGTGGATGAAGCAATGGAGCGCCGCGGTATGTTTTCTATTAACGCTATTTGGAAAAATAAGATTGCTGTTTTAGTTGGAGACTATCTTCTATCAAAAGGTTTATTGCTTTCGCTTAATAATAAAGACCATCTTGTACTACAGATTTTATCAGAGGCTGTGAAATTGATGAGTGAGGGTGAATTGCTCCAAATTGAAAAATCAAGAAATCTTAATCTCAACGAAGCTGTTTATTATGAAATCATTAATGGTAAAACAGCATCACTGCTAGCTTCCGCTTGTGCGGCCGGAGCTTCCACGACTTTCGACGACCCAACTATGATTGAAAAGATGAGAAGTTTTGGAGAGAAAGTGGGTATGGCATTCCAAATAAAAGACGACCTTTTTGATTATGGTAGTCAGGATGTAGGTAAACCAACAGGTAATGATATCAAAGAAAAAAAACTTACACTTCCCCTCATCTATACACTTAACAAGTGTTCTATTGATCTAAAAAGAAAGATCATTTACATTATCAAGAATCAAAACACCGACAAAGAAAAGGTTCAATTCGTAATAGACCAAGTAGTGGCTACAGGTGGTATTGCCTATGCCGTTTCTAAAATGGAAAATTATCGCAACGAAGCAATGGAAATCTTGCACCAATTCCCTGATACTGAAATTCGCAGGGCTTTGGAAGAACTAGTACTTTATACAACAGACCGCGCTTACTAATGCAAAAACGCTGGAAAATATTATCAGCCGACGAAACCAAAGTTGAATCTTTATACGCTTCTTTAAGAATCAATAAAACACTCTGTAAAATCCTTGTGCAACGCGGACTTGATAATTTCGAGCTTGCAAAAAAATATTTTCGTCCACAGCTTTCAGATCTTCACAGCCCTTGGTTGATGAAGGACATGGACAAAGCCGTCCACAGAATCATAGAAGCTTTTGAACAAAGAGAAAAGATTTTAGTATTTGGCGACTATGACGTAGATGGAACTACATCAGTAGCTTGCATGTATCAGTTCCTTCAATCAATCTACGATCAAGTTGAATTTTATATTCCTCACCGATACCGAGAAGGATACGGCATAAGTAAAGCCGGGATCGATTTTGCAAAAGAAAAGGAAATGAGTTTGATCATTTCTCTCGACTGTGGGATTAAATCAGTGGAGCTGATCGAATATGCAAAAGGATTGGGAATTGATTTCATAATTTGCGATCACCATTTGCCTGATAAAGTTTTACCAGCAGCGGTGGCTATCTTAAATGCCAAACAAGTTGATTGCAATTATCCATATAAAGAACTCTGTGGTTGTGGGGTGGGTCTTAAATTGGCTATAGCAATTGCAGAAAAACTTAATCTTCCTGAAGAATCATATTTAAAATACCTTGATTTAGTAGCCGTTGCTATTGCAGCCGATATCGTTCCAATGACTGGCGAGAACAGAATTCTTACATTCCATGGGCTAAAAAAAGTGAATGAAAATCCATGTCAAGGTATCCAAGCTATTATGCAATTGGCTTCTGCAAAAAAAGAGATCTCCATTACCGATGTGGTATTCATGATTGCACCGAGAGTTAATGCAGCCGGAAGAATGGATGATGCAAAAAAGGCAGTACAACTGTTTATAGAACAGGATCCAAAAAAAGCAATCGAATTTGCCGAAATGTTACACCATGATAATTCAAATAGAAAAGAAGCAGATACCAGCATTACAGAAGAAGCATTGGAAATTATTGTTAAGGATACTGATTCATTAAATAAAAAAACGACAGTTGTTTATAAAGAACACTGGCATAAAGGTGTAGTTGGAATTGTAGCAAGCAGATTAATAGAAAAATATTACAGACCCACCATAGTGCTTACTAAGAGTGGTGATATTGTAGGAGGAAGTGCAAGAAGTGTTGCTGGGTTCAATTTATACGAGGCGATTTATGCATGTAGGGAATGGCTAATTGGTTATGGTGGTCATTTTGCGGCAGCTGGCATGACCCTTCTCCCCGAAAATGTAAAAGCATTTTCTTCTGCATTTGAAAAAGTAGTTTCAGAAACCATTGCAGATGAATTATTGATACCTGAAATTGTAATTGACTGCTCCATTCAGTTCAGTGAAATCACCTTGGCTTTTTATCAGATACTTTTACAAATGGAACCTACTGGCCCTGAAAATATGAAGCCTGTTTTTATAGCAAGAAATGTTCGTGATCATGGATTTTCCAAAATTGTAAAGGAAGCTCATATCCGTTTTGTACTCAAACAAAATAATATTAGCCTTACCGGCATCGGTTTTAATATGGTCGATAAATTTCCTTTACTTCAAATGAATCATCCTGTTGATATTGTTTTTACTATCGATGAAAACGAATGGAATGGCAGTACCAGTTTACAGTTGAAAATGATCGATCTAAGATTGAGCGAGTATGCATAATCTCAATTAGGTAAACAAAAAAGCTGCTTAGTTTCCTATGCAGCTTTCATGATTGTATACTTTATTAAGCTCCTAACACATTTTCTCCACCCATCAAATCAACACTTCGGTTAATGAAATTAGTTAACTCAGCTCCTTTCAATAACCCTTGTGACAATAAAGCCAAATCTGCAAGAGAACGTATTTGTTTTTCCTGTAAGTTTTTGTCGCTTTGCTTTAACAAAGTTTGATAAATCGCATGATTCCCATTTACAGTTAATGTTACTTCATCTGGCATTTGAGCATAGAAAGCTGTCATGCCTCCACCAACACCGGCCATATCTTTCATTCGTCTCATGAACTCTGGTCGCGTTGCAACTACCGGGGCTGAATCTGCACTCAATCCTTTTACTTCAGTAGTTACATGTAACTCTGGGATTTGTATATTGAATAATTCTTTCAATGAAGCTTCTTCATCTTTGCTCAATATAGATTCAGCACTCTCTTGTTTGTCGATCAGATTATCAACTATATCAGCATCAACTCGAACAAACACTGTATTGTCCCATTTCATCTCCATATTATTGATGAACGCAGCATCTACTAAAGTTTCCATCTTCACCACAACATATCCTTTATTTACACAAGCCTGAATATAAGCATCCTGTTGAATCGGGTTAGTAGTGTATAATACAACCTGCTTACCTTCCTTATTTTTCTGTAAAGTTTCTGTAGCCATCTTGTATTCTTCGATGGTATAGAATTTACCCGCAGTATCTTCCATCACGAGGAATTTAGTAGCCTTATCAAGGAACTTATCGTCGGTCATCATACCATACTTCACAAATAAACCAAGGCTTTCCCATTTCTGCTCGTACGATGCTCTTTCTTTATTGAAAAGCTCCTCTAGTTTATCAGCAACTTTCTTGGTGATATGTGCATTGATCTTTTTCACGTTCGGATCTCCTTGCAAATAACTACGACTTACGTTTAGTGGAATATCTGGGCTATCTATCACCCCTTGCAATAGCATCAAAAATTCTGGAACAATGTCTTTTACTTCATCAGTAACAAATACCTGATTACAGTATAATTGAATTTTATCTTTCTGAATTTCGTAGCTCTGTTTGATTTTAGGGAAATACAAAACCCCAGTTAGGTTAAATGGATAGTCTACATTCAGATGTATCCAGAATAATGGTGTTTCGTTGAAGGGATATAATTCTTTATAGAAATTTTCGTAATCTTCTTTAGTTAATTCACTTGGTTTACGAACCCAAATTGGATTAATATTATTAATCGATTTTTCTTCTTTTTTTTCTTCTACTTCTTTTGTTTCTTTAACTTCTTCTACTTCTGAAAAGAAAATTGGAATAGGAAGGAATTTACAGAATCTGGTTAAGATACTTTGG
>JAYUFN010000303.1:0-4021 GCA_043738705.1 Bacteroidota bacterium | reverse complement strand
GATGATATGCCTGTTGGACAATCTGATCTAACGCTTACGAATTTTAGCCTAGCACATGATATGGATTTTCTAATTCCTCTTTTAAAAGAAATTTTGTTGATCAATCCGAACATTAAAATTATGGCTTGCCCATGGTCTCCGCCGGTATGGATGAAAGATAATAATAGCACTATTGGGGGTAGTTTACAGCCAAAATATTACGATGTTTATGCGCAGTATTTCGTAAAATATATCCAAAAAATGAAGGCAGCAGGAATTACTATCGATGCCATCACCCCTCAAAACGAACCACTAAATCCCGCTAACAATCCAAGTTTATCGATGCTTGCACTCGAGCAAGCTAATTTTATCAAGAATAATCTGGGTCCTGCTTTTCAATTAGCAAATATCAATACGAAAATTATTATTTACGACCATAATTGCGACAAGCCGGATTATCCTATTTCAATTTTAAATGATGCTGCAGCAAAGGCATTTATTGCTGGTTCTGCATTTCATTTATATGGAGGCAATATCAGCGCGTTGTCAACAGTTCATTCGGCACATCCTGATAAGGGATTGTATTTTACAGAACAATGGACTTCAAGCACGGGAGATTTTGGTGGAGATTTGAAATGGCATGTAAAAAATGTTGTAATCGGTTCGATGCTTAACTGGAGTAAAGTGGCATTGGAATGGAATCTTGCAAATGACGTAACTTTTGGCCCGCATACCACTGGGGGTTGTTCACAATGCAAAGGGGCTATTACAGTGAATGATCCAAGTTCGTATTCTAAAAATGTTGCGTTTTATATTATTGCTCATGCATCAAAATTTGTTCCTGTGGGATCTGTAAGAATAGCAAGCAATATTTCAGGCAATTTGAATAATGTGGCATTTAAAACAGTATCTGGAAAAACAGTATTACTGGTTGAAAATGATGGAACTAGTAACGAGCTTTTCAACATCAAGTATAATGGCAAATGGGTGAATACTAGTTTAGAAGCAGGTTCCGTGGCTACCTATATTTGGTAAAATTAGTAGCATTATGCAAATTGATAAGCTAGCTTTTTTTGCGGATATGTATGATAATTTATTAACTTCGGTTATTAATTAGGTTTTAAGAATCTAGGCTTAAGAATAAGGATCAACTAAAAATTTCAAATTTAATTTTTGGATTCATTCAATTTGCTTCTTGTGAAAGATAAGAATAGATTAATGGGTACCAATTTTTTTAAAAATTTTAAATCAACATGAAAGCGTTTTCATTTAATATTTTTTTCCCCATTCTACTGGGTTTGTCTTTAATTTTTACAGGTTGTGGCAAAGGTTCAACTCCTGCACCAGCGCCTACTCCAGTACCCGAAGCAGCTTTAGCTTTTACTACTAACCCTGATCCAGGAACTTCTATCTATACTGTTGTTGGGGCAACTCAAGATCTGATCATTAGTATCAGTTCTAAATTGCCGGATGCAGGTGTTACTGCTTCAATAAATGTAACAAAGGATCTTGATGGAAGTGCTGTGTTTAGTCAAAGTTTAACTTCTACTGTTGCTAGCTTTACTTCCACGATTCAGAATTTGCAAAGTGGTGTAATTTGTACTGCTACAATTAACCTTACTTCAAAATCAACCGCTACAAATAAAGCTTCAAAATCTTTTAAATTAGCTAGGAAGTAAATAGACTAAAGGATCCACTTTACTGTTAATGCAACTAATGCATAAATACAGGTTGCAATAAAAATACCCCGTGCTGTTTTATCTATTTCCTTATTAATATAGATCGTAAAAACAACCGCATTGGCAATTAAAGAAATACTGATGATGCCCGACATCAATGACTTTTGTTGAAGCATCACAGTAAAAAATTCTTTGAGCGTAAATAACCTAAATTGAATAAAATAATAAGCAAACATTCCGAGCACGGGTGTAATGAAACCCAGTACTAGACCGAGTTTTAAATCATCTTTTTTAAACATTAGTTTTTAATTTTTTTTCGAGCTTGGTTTTCAGTAAATAATTTGTAAGGTCAAATTGCACAGGAACTACACTCACATAATTATTTTTCAAAGCCCAAACGTCTGTATCTTTTGCTTTATCGAAATTTTTAAATTCGCCGGTAAGCCAATAATACCTTCTGCCATGTGGGTCCTTTCTTTCGTCGAATTTTTCTTCGTATTTGGCATACGCTTGTTTACACACTTTTATTCCTTTGATCAATTTACTCTCAACGGCAGGTATATTCACATTTAAGCAAACGTGCTTGTCGAGGTTCTGATACTTCAATACAAACTCAACAATCTTTCTTGCATAAATTTTAGCAGCAGTAAAGTCGGCCTCGATACTATAATCCAGTAAGCTAAAGCCAATACTCGGGATACTTTCGATCGATGCTTCTAGCGCTGCCGACATCGTACCAGAGTAAATAACGTTAATTGAATGATTTGCGCCATGATTGATGCCACTGATGCAAATATCTGGCTTGCGATGTAGCACAACATCTACAGCGAGTTTCACACAGTCTACTGGAGTACCACTGCAGCTATAAATTTCAATTCCTTCGGGAGAAGTTAGTTTAGAAAGTCTTAAAGGGTGTCCAATTGTAATTGCATGCCCCATTCCGCTTTGTGGTTTGTCGGGCGCTACCACCACAATTTTACCCAAACCTTTTACTGCTTCTATTAATGCTTTAATACCCGGAGCTGTTACGCCATCATCATTTGTAATTAGGATGATGGGCTCATTTTTTTTCTTCGTTTTCGACATGCGTGTAAGGTACTGAAAAGTGAAGAGTGAAGAGTGTGTCAGTGCCTAAATAACGATGACCGTTTTTGTTTATGTTTTTTTAAGTATGCATACTAATTATCCTAATTAATTAAAATAAATTTGGAATAACTAAAAAAATTAGTATTTTGCAGCTAAATCAGTTAGTTATGTCGAACGCTGGAAAAAATTTACGTTACCTCCGCAAATTGCGTGGTTGGACTCAAGAAGAGTTTGCCAATAAGTTAAAAATCAAAAGATCCTTGGTAGGAGCTTATGAAGAAGAACGAGCAGAACCACGTTTGGAAGTGATGGAAGCCATCAGTAATATTTTCAAATTGAGTTTGGAAGACTTTTTGTTTAAAGATCTGGCATCGGTTTCAGGTGGGGGAAGCTATTTAGAGAAGCGCCGAATGATGAAGATGGAATCTGAAGTGGCTATCGTTAGTTTTGTACCTGTTAAAGCTGCTGCGGGTTATTTGGCTGGCTATGCCGACCCGGAATTTGTTGATGAGCTCAATACATTCACCTTGCCAATGTTGGCTCCCGGTCAGTACCGTGCTTTTGAAATATTGGGGGATAGTATGTTGCCTACACCCAGTGGCAGTGTGATTGTTGGTGAAAAAGTGGAAGATCTAGAAGAACTAAAAAATAGCAATACCTACGTTGTGTTATCCAGAAATGAGGGGGTGGTATATAAACGTGTGATGAAAAATAACCGCGTTAAAAATAAGTTGACAATGATTAGCGATAACCCACAATATGAGCCTTATCATGTTAGCGCAGAAGATATATTAGAAGTTTGGAAAGCTGTTTACATTTTGCAGAAAGCTAATATTGGTCCTCGTTGGGATGTAAATCAATTGGCGGGAATGGTGAATAATCTTCAGGAGCAAGTTACTACTTTGAAGAAAAAATTTAATTAATCTTTCTATCTCACTAATCATAAGAACAGCTGCGAGGCTGTTTTTTTACTTTTAAGGCTACCTATTATACAATTTCAATTCAACTAATCGAGCATTTCTTTAGTTTTGCCGCTTCAATATGAAGAGATTTTTCTTAATTATCAGCTTGAGTTGTATCGGTATTATAATTAGCGCTCAGGAAAAGAATCTAGCCGCACTAAAAATTAATACCCTAATCAAAGTAGACGGTGTTCTAGACGAGCCAGTATGGCAACAAGCTTCAATAGCCGACAGTTTCATTGTAAATAGCCCTAACTACGGAGAACCTGCAAAACGCCAAACTAAGGTTAGAGTTTTGTATAGCGATCAAGCTGT
>JAYUFN010000302.1:0-4034 GCA_043738705.1 Bacteroidota bacterium | reverse complement strand
CCAATATCTTTTATACAGTTAAACCTAAGCGCGGTCATTACGAAGATCTGATAGCATATCTTGATGATCATCAAAACGATTCGGGAATCATCTATTGTTTGAGTAGGGCAGCAACAGAAAAATTAGCTGCCGATTTAATGGAAGATGGATATCAGGCTGCTGCATATCACGCAGGATTAGAAAAAAAATTACGTGATGTACGTCAGGATCTTTTTTTGAAGGATGATATCAAGATCATGGTTGCCACAATTGCTTTTGGAATGGGCATCAATAAAAGCAATGTTCGGTTTGTAGTACATGTTGATCTCCCCAAAAATATAGAAGGCTATTATCAGGAAACAGGCAGAGCGGGAAGAGACGGTTTGAATAGTGATGCGATCCTGTATTATGGTGCCGGAGATGTTATCAAACTTAAAAGCTTTGCACAAGTTGATGGTAATGAAGAGCAAACAAAAATCCTCTTGAAGAAATTAGATCAGATGGTGCAATTTTGTGAGACAAAAAGGTGCAGAAGAAAATATTTGTTGAACTATTTTGGCGAAAATGCAACAGAGTATTGTGGTAGCTGCGATATATGTTTAACAAAAATTTCTTTGGAAGACGCAACCTTAATTGCCCAGAAATTTTTGAGTACCGTTGCTAGATTGAAAGAGCAATTCGGAGCTGGTTATATCATTGACGTTTTGAGGGGAAGTCAGGCTGAGAAGATTAGACAGGAGCATAAACAACTTTCTGTTTTTGGTATTGGCAAAGACATGAGTAAAGAAGAGTGGCATCATTATTCAAAAGAGTTATTGTATGAAGATTATTTAAAACAAAGTGTGGGTGAATATCCGGTATTGAAGCTAACCGAAAAAAGTAAAGCGGTTCTTTTTAAAGCCGAAAAGGTTTTTCTACAATCTCCGGTAAAACAGGTAGTAGTTAAAGAGCCAATTATATTTCAACAGTATGCATTTGAAAAAGAATTATTTGAAAGCCTAAAAAAATTACGAAACAAACTGGCACACGAAGAGAATGTACCTGCTTATCTTATATTTAGCGATAGCAGCTTATTGGATCTATCAACTTACTTGCCTTTGAAACAATCAGACCTTCCAAAAATATCAGGCTTTGGTGCATTCAAAATCGAAAAATATGGTTCTGATTTCTTAGAGATGGTACAAGACTATTGTATTGAAAATCATTTAGAAACAAGAATGGAATTAAAACATCCTATAAAAGCTAAGAAATTAAAACCTGTTAAAGAACGGGAAACGGAGACAAAAAAAATTAGTTATGATCAATATCAAAGTGGCATTCGCATTGAATCCATTGCTGAAATGCGGGGACTTTCTATCAATACAATCGAATCACATCTTAGTTATTATATTAGCAAGGGCTTCTTAAGTTTGGATGAGTTTGTTTCTGCAGAAAATCAGGAACTGATAAGGCAAGCAGCTAAACAATATGGAAGACTTAGCCTTAAACAATTAAAAGAAAACCTGCCGACTTCGGTGAGCTATGGTGCTATCAGAATGGTTATAGATACGCTCTAAATTCAAAAATTTTATTGGGAACAGTATTTGTAAGTTTAGATTATAACGGCGGATTAGCATATTTACGAATGATCGAAAAGAGATCATTCGGGTTAAAAGGTTTAGTAATGCAGTCATTCATTCCAAATTCATAAGCTCTTCCTTGGATATCCATAGTGATCGATGCGGTAAGCGCAATAATTGGAGTTTTAGTATCAAACGCTCTAATTAAACTAGTAGCAGTATATCCATCCATCACCGGCATTTGCAGATCCATTAATATAATATCGTATTTTTTTGACTTTGCTTTTTCAACAGCTACTTCCCCATTACAGGCAACTACAACTTTTGCGTTCCAGTTTTGCAACATTTTTTCCGCAACCATCACATTAAACTCAACGTCTTCTACCAAGAGAATATTTATATTATTGAGGTTTGGGGTTTCATTGATTTGTTGATTTTTATTTTCAGCAAGATGTTCAGTAGTACTCTTACCGAACCTAAGTGTGAAAAAGAATTTTGAGCCAGTACCTGCCTCACTTTCTAAGTGTATTTCACTATTCTGAAGTTGTAATAGAAGTTTAATGATTGTCAACCCAAGTCCTGATCCACCATACTCTCTGGTGATATTGTTATTGGCCTGTGTAAAACGATCAAATATCATTTCCTGTTTGTCTTTTGAAATACCGATACCGGTATCTATCACTGCAAAATCAACATATACCTCTTCATCGATAATTTTATTCAGTAATACCTCGATGTTAATGGTTCCTTTCTTTGTAAACTTTATTGCATTCGAAATCAGGTTGTTCAGAATCTGGCCAAGGCGAACATCATCACCGATCACATATTCGGGTATGTCTTCATCGTACATCAATTTCAAACTATTACCTCTTTCTTCAGCCCGAAAACGATGCGCTGCGCGAAGGTTTTTGACAAACTGTTTTAAATGAATATCACGCTCAGCTAAAATAATCTTTCCTTCTTCTAGTTTGCCAAAATCGAGTACGTCATTAATTAGGCTTAGCAAATTTTCTGAAGAAATCTTCATTACACTCAGTAATTCTTTCTGTGTCGGTAAAGGATCCTGATAGTGTAAAAGGTTATTGGTTCCAATGATTGCATTGAGTGGAGTTCTGATTTCATGGCTCATGATCGACAGAAAATCACTCTTTGCCTTAGACGCTTTTTCAGCAGATTCTTTTGCAAAAATCAAGTCTATTTCCAGGGTCTTAGTTTTCTTGATTTGTTCTTCTAAAAAATTTATAATTTTAATCAGATTATCATCTTTTTCTTCAAAGTCATGCGCAACACTAGGGTCAAGGGATCGAATGGCTTCTTTTAATTTTTTTATAGAGGCTTTACGAATATTATCCTGTGCCTGAAGATCGGAGTTTACTTGTTGGTATTCTTTCTCACTGATTTCAAATGCATGATCGGCTATTTTTTTATCTCTATCAAATGCATGATAACTTTTGCTGATCGAATCGAGAAGGTTGAGTAAATCATTATCAGACTGATGTTTTTCACTCAGAAATTTGCGAATTTGTTTTTCTAAAATAGAATGGTATTCCATAGAGTTATGTAGCAAACGTAAATCTTAAAGCTCAGTAAAAGTAGTGATTGTCATGGTTTGATTATGCAATTCACATTTTGATAAGGGATTGAAAGGGGATATTTCGCCATATGAATAAAAGCCCGTTACGCAAGTAGCTGGCCCAAAGATTTTTTTGGCTGCAATTACTTCATCTTCAGTCCTTTCCTGCAAAATCAATTTCCTTCCAACGCAACTGATTAAAATTGCAAGCTCTGGTGCCTTTTCGCTCTTGTTGAACGATTTTTGAGCAGCAGTAGCAGAAGCGTTGATCAATTTCTCGAAATTCGCTTTCATGAATCGAACTTTTGAACCTTCAGGTAAATTACCGGCGAAAGTCATTGTTTTATCTGCCTCATTTATACTTAAAATAGTTCTTACCAGATTTTGATCGGCACTATCAATCCTTAATGATAAGGGAAATAATAAAGCTGAGCCGGGTAACTCTTCTGCATAGGGACCAAGATATTCTTTGTATAAGTCTAATGCGATAGCTTCATCTATTTCGTATAAAACATTCTTATCAGATTTGGTAATGATTCTTTCTTTTCCAAATTCGTCCCAACCACCTAAAGAACTATGGCCGATCTGAACTTTGTTGCCATAGAAACCCACTGCAACAATATTACCTTCTTTTGCTACTTGGTTTAATCCTACTGCGGTTTTTTCGAAACGAGCGGCATCACCTGCAAGGCCTCCGGTAATTGGTAATTGTTTATGGTTATGAATATTTAATCCGTTTACCAGCTCGCTGCCATTGATTTTTGTACCATCTGAAATAACGAATAAACCAGTAAGATCATCAGCATTTAATGAGTCGAAAAGGTATTTACCTGTTTCATAACTATTTGAATGTTCACTAATTGAAGTTTTAATACTTTTTACTATAGCTTTTTCAAATTGAATAGCTGTTACAATTACCGACT
>JAYUFN010000301.1:0-11127 GCA_043738705.1 Bacteroidota bacterium | reverse complement strand
AAACTGATCCATTGCACCCGAATAAGAACTGATCCAGCCATCGGTAGGCCCTTGTGCACCTGCGTGTTTGTTCCATCCGCCAAGAATCAAACTGTATGCCTGTGAAAAATCAATCGCACCTCTTGGTGCTCCATTGTTTTTAACATCGGTTTGTGTTGGTGTCATTCCATCTACTGGTACGCCGTCAAAATAGTACGACATCTTTGAAGTAGTTTGGTCATACGAATAAACAATCTGATGCCAACTACCATCAAACAATGGCTTTTGAAAAGTTCCTTCCAACCACTGATCCATCAAACCAAATTTCATAGTAGTTTTTGTTGCGGTTTGACCTTCAACTAAAACAAAAGCAGCACTATGATGCCATCCATAAGAATCATCAACTAGTGAGAAGAGGAACTCAGTTCTTCCAGCTTGTGCAACATTTTTTAACCAAAATGCAATACTGAAACTGGTTACTTTGTTAAAGTCGTTTGTAGCAGGATAATATAAAGCTTTACCATCTACGCCCATTACAGCTTTACCACTAATTCCAGCTGTAGAAGTTAGTGGATTTACTGAAGGGAAAGTTGCTTTAATGCTATCAACCGCATTCATTAAAGAATTGTTTGTACTACCATCAAAAGCAGCATAGAAATTTAAAGGCCCGCCCGGGGGGTTGGCGTCCTTTGGATAGTCACCTAATATCGGTCGGTCCATCTTCTTGCAACTACTGATAGCTAGAACCAGAATTGCAGATGACAAAAATATTTTGAAATTCATTTTCATGTCTTAATTTTTTATTGAGTGATTTAAAATTACCATTCTGGGTTTTGAATTAACAAACCGCCAGATTTATCAATAGCCGGTTGTGGTATCGGATAGAATCTACATCTGTTAGTATAACCCAATGGCCCTAACACGCTAATAGCATCACCCCATCTAACCAAGTCAAAAAATCTTTCACCTTCAACACCAAATTCAACTCTTCTTTCTTGTTTAATAGCGGTTCTTAATTGAGATTGGTTAGTGAAAGTAATCGCAGATAAATTTGCTCGCTTACGAATTTGATTTACAAATGGTAAAGCTGTTGCTCCGTTCCCCAATTCGTTATTACACTCTGCAGCCATTAAAACTACATCTGCATAGCGTAAAATTCGTTTGTTAATCCAATCTGGATTATCTGAATGACCGGTTGATGCTCTATACCCAGGGTCAGCATAAATTTTCTTGTTCCAGTATTTTCTAGGTAAAGGACCAGCAACAGGATCAAAAGTAGAATTAGGTAACACTCTTCCATATCCACCAGTTGAGGGATCATCAGATTGACCAGAGAAAAGAACGGTTGAACCCTTTCTTACATCGCCTGATTCGTATGCATTAACTAAGCTATCAGTAGGTGTATTCCAACCCCAGCCTAGGTTCCAACCACTAGCAGTTGAACCTCTTACGCCCATTGTGGTGGCGTAAATACATCCGTTATCGATAGCACCATTCGGACTAACATAAGCCTGAATTTCAAAAATCGATTCTGCACTATTTTCTCCTGCATCTTTAAAAATGCCGTAGTAACTGCTATTGAGTGAATAGGAACTAGCACTAATTACCTGATTAGATAATGCAAGTGCAGATGCCCAATTACCTCTAAACAGATATGCTTTAGCTTGCATAGTTTTTGCAGCGCCACTTGTTAATCTTCCGGGATATTGGTTACCCCAAACTGTAGGTAAATTAGCAGCAGCAAATTGTAGATCCGCATCAATCAAAGTATATATTGTAGAAGCAGGAGACTTCGCAATATTTGCTTGAGCAGCATTGTATATACGGAAATCAATTTTAGGAACATCCCCAAAACTTCTTACCAAATCAAAATATGCGTATGCTCTGAAAAATTTTGCTTCGGCCACATTGATCAAAGATGCAGGATCAGTGAGGTGTAATGAATCCGCATTCTGAATAGCTGTGTTAGCAAGATTGATCAAAGTAAAATGATCATCCCAATATTGGTTAGAAGCCCAAAGATCCTTTACATACGCAAAGTGATCGAATGGTGCAACCCACTCAGCTCCATCTGATGGATCACTACCTTTTTCTGTATCATCAGACCTGAAATCGTGCATAGCTAACCATGGGATACTGGTGAAACCTGCGCTATTTCTAAGGTTTGAATACAAACCATAAATCTGTCCTTCTAATCCACCCTGATTTAAATCATTTAGTGTTGCCGTTAATGGCTTTCTGTCAAGGAATTTTTGACAACCACCGATTGCTAATATCATAACCGATATTGCAAGAGTGGTAAAAATTAGTTTCATATATTTTTTCATATACTAATAAATTAAAAATGTTAAAATGTTACATTCAAACCTAGTGTTGATACAACAGGTATCGCACCTCCTGCATTATCTACACCAAAGGAAATCGCATCACCACCAAATTCTGAAGTGTAGCCGGAGTTATTCTTCCAGGTCTTAGAATTTTGTACATTAAAGAATGCACGCATATTTTTGATATGCGCCCTTGTAAGGAAAGCGTTGTTTAAGTTATAAGCAACTTGTACATTTCTTAATCTAAAGTAACTTCCATCTTCAATATTATAAGTTGAAGCTTCATAGTTAACTCTGTGATCTTGTGCTAAGATTGGATCCCAGTTTGAAGTACCCGAACCATTCCATCTATTCACTTTAAATGCAGCATAGTTTACACGTTGGAATGGAGACTCTGTTCCGCCCCAGTTTCTGAATACTTGATTTCCGTAAACACCGCCAACATCAATTCCTAATTCCAGATTTTTATATTTTAGGTTGATCGTGCCGCCATACGCAAAATCTGGCGTTGGTTTACCAATCATAGTTCTGTCGGCAGTATTAATTTTACCATCTCCATTTATATCCTTGTATTTTAAATCACCAGGGCCATAAGAAAATTCTGTATTAACAGGAGACGCCAATTTATCAGCATATGACTGATAAATACCTTCCACTACATAACCGTAAAAATATCCGATAGGCATTCCTACTGTTGTTCTATTAACACCTGATTGGATAGAGAATTCTGGTGAAGCCAAAGACAAAACTTTATTATGGTAAGTAGTAAAGTTTCCAGACACTGTTAAAGAAAGGTCTTTTGCTAATTCAGTTCTGTAACTAGCAGTTACTTCCAAGCCATTGTTCTGAATACTACCAATATTATCTAAACCGTTTTTAGCTCCATTATTACCTGGAATGAAAGTCATCAGATCTTTTGTAACCTTATCATAATAAGCAACATCAAAGTGTAGCTTACCTTTCAATGCGCTCAACTCCAATCCAATTTCTTTAGCATGAACGGTTTCCCATTTCAAGTTTGGATTTGGAAGATATGATTGAGAATATGCATTGTACACTAAGTTTCCAAATACAGCAGCATTTCCACCAACCAGCCCTGGATAAAAGGGATAGTCATATCCGTAAGTGTTCTGATTACCTAATACACCAATTGAACCTCTCAACTTCACATAGTCGAATAAGGTCTGATGTAGCATGAATTTTTCTTTTGAAATTTCCCAAGCACCACCCACTGCCCAGAAATTCTGCCAGCGATTATCAGGAGAAATCTGAGAAGATCCATCTCTTCGGAAAGATCCGTTCAGATAATATTTTCCTTTGTAATTATACAACACACGTACCAGTGCAGAAGCAGTAGTTCTTTCTCTCTGGTCTGAACTTGAAAGTTTAGATGTTGGATCAGTAAATCCATTATCAATATACCAAAATCTCTTATCATCCGGAATTGCAGCACCCGTTGAACTTTGTCTAGCATTTCCATTCCTATTAAAATTTCCAAAGTAATAGGTTGTCCAACCTGCCATGGCAGTAATGTTGTGTTCACCAATTGTCTTCTTATAGTTCAAGATATAATCCTGTTGGAATTTTCTGTAAGTCTGATCATTCTCACTTATAGTAGTTGTTCTACTATAAAGAAATGCTTTATCAATTGATGCGTCGTATGCATTATATACAGGAGTATATTGTCTTCTATTTATACTACTGATGTCTGCATAAAGTGTTGCTTTGAAATTAAAATTATGCAAGAAATTTACTTCGCCAAATACGCTTCCTACATTTCTATACTCAATACTGCTGGTTTTATTCCATTCATTCTCTAATTGAATTAATGGATTAACTACACCAGAGTTTTGAATAGAAGGAAGATCATAATATAGATTCTGAGTAAAGCTATCTAATCCATAAGGGTTTTTTGCTCTAATAGATTTTGTATCAGCACTTACCATTGGTGCAACTTTTCTAGCCTGATCTAAAATATATGTTGCATTGTAAGGATTAACCTGACGCATGGTATTCAAATTGAAACCAACTTTCAAAGCCTTAGTAAGTTTGACCTCATCGCTTATTGATAATTGTAATTTTTCTAACTTCTCATGCTTAATAATTCCTTCGTCTGAAGTATAACCGAAACCCATATTAAACTTATTTTTCTCCGTACTGGAAGACATGCTTAAGTTATTGGTATTAAACATGGCTTTTCTAGTAACCGCATCAATCCAGTCTGTGTTAGCCGTCCACTTTGAATAATCAAATGGAGATACAGCACCAATATTTTTCTTCTCTTCTTCGTATAAAGTTTTAAACTGATCTGCGCTAGCAAGTTGAATTTTATCAACTAATTGTTTAGTGCCAAATGAAGTGTTGAAATTAATGATCATCTGTCCCGCTTTTGCTCTCTTGGTAGTTACCGCAATAACACCTGCGGCTCCTCTTACCCCGAAGATGGCCAGTGAAGAAGGATCTTTTAAAATTTCGATTGACTCGATATCATTTGGATTGATATAGTCGATATTATCATTAAACACTCCATCCACAACATATAAAGGATGCACAGAACCGATACTGATAGTACCACGAATTCTGATATCAGGAGCCTGACCGGGAGTACCACTGTTTACAACTGATAAACCAGCAACCTTTCCTTGCAATGACGCAACAGGGTTGGTATTAGGTTTGTCTGCAACATCTTTACCTGCAACTTTTACGATAGATCCTGTTAAGTCTCTTTTACTTGCAGTACCATAACCAATTACAACAACTTCATCCATTACTTTAGCAGCAACAGTAAGTTTAATGTCGATCACCGAACGACCATTTACTTTAACCTCTTGAGTTTCATAACCAAGGCTCCTAATAACAAGTGTTGCCTCGTTATCTACTGTTAATGTAAATGTTCCATTATTATCAGTCGAAACCCCTTTGCTAGTTCCTTTTTCCAAAACAGATGCACCGGCTAATGCTTCGCCATTTTCACCTATTACCCTACCCGTTATTTTGATTGCTTTATTTTCATCAACGTTGGTAGATAATACAACTACCAAATTATTATTCAGTAATTTATAGGTCAGATTTGTTTCACTGAACAAACTATTTAATACTTCTGCTATCGTTTGATTTACTACAGAAACATTTACTTTCTTTTTGATGTCTTTTAAATCAGAATTGAATAAAAAACGAAAGTTTCCATCCCGTTCAATGGTTTTTAATACATTTTTAATGTCCGCATTATTCATCGAGAGGCTGATATTTTGCCCCGATGTTGTACTAGCGCTAACCTGAAAAACAGTAAATAATAGAATGATGATGCTAAGCTTCATAATAAGCAGTGTTTTTTGAAGCCTCTTTGACCATTTTTTATGGTCTCGAAGTACGCTTTTTTGCATAATTTTGATTTTGGCGTTAATTAATAGCGAAATCCTTGATGTTATTAGCCGTCGGGATTCCTTTTTTTGACCATCTTAGGGAAATGTGTCGAGCATTTCCCTTTTATTTTTAATCAGCAAGCTGAATCTTAATTTTTAGTAATGGTAACTTCTCTTCCATTAATTTGAAAATTAAAAGGAACGAGATACTGCAATTCTTTTAATGCTTCCTCTATCGTTTCATTTTCAAATGAACCAGTTGACCTGTATGACCTGATTTTTTCGTTAGTAATGGTAATATGTACATTAAACCAACGTTCTATCTTGATTGCTAAATCCTCAAATCTTTCATCTTCAAATGATAATCTGTTATAGATCCAAGAAGTTTCTTTTATAGCAGAGTCTGCAATATTTTTTGATAAAGGAGAAATAATAATGGCGGGATTTGGCAATTTATAATTTGCCGCGATTTTATCAGTCGAAATTAATGAAGGTTTTATGACACGCTCCTCCTTCGCAAATTTATCAAAGATCAATTTTTCATGTGGCCGTAAAATAATCTTTGATTCATTGGGGTGATCGGTTTTGGTTACCTCTATTAAACCATGAACCAATGTTGCCTCGATTGTTGGTTCTGCCTTATACGCTTTCACATTAAAAGCAGTACCTAATACCTTGATATCGATGCCTGCAGTATGAACAATAAATGGATGTTTAGGATCTTTAACTACATCAAAATAGGCTTCCCCTTCCAAATAAATTTCACGTGTTGGCCCTTTGAAAGTTTCAGCATAAGCCAATTTACTATCTGAATTTACCCAGACCTTAGAACCATCTGGCAACTGAACTTTTGTTTTGGTTCCAAGCGAAACTTTGATCTCATTAAAATGACTCAAACTAATAGAATCCTTTACATTTTGATGACTATAATACTGATATGAAAACACTGATACGATCAGCATCACCAGCACTGCAGCAAATGATTGCCATCTCTGATACCAGCGATGTTTTATGGGATATAAAAGAAAGTCTTCTGATTCATTCTCCATTTCAGCATAGGAATATTCAGCAAAATCAGCGCTTTGATCTCTCAAACGAATAACGTGCATCAAATAAGCTTCTTCAGAAGATACCAAAGAATCTACCTCTCCAGATTTGGTATTCCATAATTCCTCAAGGTTATGGAATTGCTCTTTCCATTCCTGATTTTCAGCTATAAGTAACTGAAATTCACGCACTTCTGCAGGAGTAGCCTCCTTGCATAAGAGTTTAGCAACCAATATAAATAACCTTTCCTGAGTCATATAGCAGCACCGTTACCTATCTAGAACACCAAAATCTAGAAAAACCCCTAAAGAAATGTTAACTATTTTTTTCCGGTGAGAATACTATGTAATTCGGGGAATTGCAACTTGAAGTTGTAAGAGTCACCAATCCGCCTCAAAGCAATTGCCATTTGCGCTTCGACCGTTTTTACAGAGATATTTAAAAGGCCAGCGACTTCAGCATATTTTAAATTGTCTTCTTTAATTAGCCTGAAGATGAGTTTACACTTTGGAGGTAGTTCATTAATTGCACCCAAAATTTTATCTACTGCTTCTTTGGAAAGTAATAATTGAGAGGGGTCAAAGAAAGGGCTTTTAAAATGCACCAAATATTCTTCACTAAAAACAACATTGCTTTTTTTCTTGAGGCGTAGTTTATTAATTGAAATATTTTTAACAGAAACAAAAAAATAAAGCTTGATATTTTCTATTGCCAATAGTGCTTCTCTTTTTTGCCAAACATTGATAAAAAAATCGGAAACAACTTCCTCTGCATCTTCTTTTGACTTAAGAATGGATAGCGCAAAACGATGCAAATGCTCATAATTGGAAACAAAAAGTTCTTTATAGGCTTTTTGATCGTTATGCAGCACTATTTTTCTAAGCAAGAGCTTAATGCTTTCATTATCCATTGCAATCGTTCTATAACGAAGATAGTTTTTTGTTTAATTAATCATCTAAACTTTATTCAAATACTCAAACAGATCAAAAAAATATCATTAATTAAATCTGATTAATCGAACTAACTAAACTAATATTTATATTTTTCAAATATTATAATCTGCCCTCCAAATGTTGCCGGGCTTGTTATATTTGTACAAATGGCATTGCTAACAGTTTCAAATATTAGTAAACTACAAGCAGGGATTCCAATAGTGGATGGCGTTAGCTTTGAGCAACAATTTCTCCAAAAAATTGCAATTGCTGGTGAAACCGGATCAGGAAAAAGTACACTACTAAAAATGATTGCAGGTTTGATACAACCAGATCAGGGACAAATAAAATTTAAAGAAAAACAAGTACTGGGTCCTGATTTTAAACTGATCCCAGGGCATGCCGATATTGCTTATCTGTCACAACATTTTGAATTGCGTAATTCTTATCGTGTTGAAGAGCTTTTATCTTATGCCAATCAGCTCACTAATGAAATGGCTAATGCGATTTTTGAAATATGTATGATTAATCATCTCAAAAAAAGAAAAACTGATCAATTATCTGGTGGAGAAAGACAACGTATCGCAATTGCAAAATTATTAATTAGTTCCCCAAAATTATTAATACTCGATGAGCCTTATTCCAATCTTGATCTGATACACAAAAATATTTTAAAAAATGTAATTCGCGAGATCGGTGATAGTTTAAATATCACCTGTTTGATGGTATCGCACGATCCGACAGATATACTATCTTGGGCAGATGAAATTATTTTGATGCAGTCTGGCAAAATTGTACAAAATGGAAACCCTGAAATGGTATACCGATTTCCAGTAAATGCTTACACAGCAGGGTTACTGGGCAGTTTTCAAGTGCTATCTCCACTGATCTCAGATGCTTTCAGAAAAATAGTAGGACTTGAGGCGACAGGAAAAAGTATTTTTGTACGCCCTGATTATTTTAATATTGTTTCAAGTATTGCAGGTATTGAAGTAGTTGTAAAAGAAATGCTTTTTTTAGCTGGCATTTATGAGTTAGAACTTTCTATTAACGATACTATTATCACAATAAGAACAATGTTGCGACACATCAAAAAAGGTGATCATATTTTTATAGCACTTGAAAAAGAAACTTTTCAGAATTAGTCTATCCTATTACTTATCAATAGAAAAAGCTACATAAGCATCTCCTGTCTTGGCTTTAAGTTTTCCACCACCACATGCAATCACTACAAATTCTTTTCCGTTTTTTTCGTAAACAGCCGGTGTTGCAAAACCTGCTGCAGGCAAGTCTAACTCCAACAATAATTGACCTGTTCTTTTATTAAAGGCACGAAATTTAGCATCTTTTGTTGCGGCAATAAAAATCAATCCTCCAGCTGTAACAACGGGACCACCATAATTCTCGGTGCCAGAATGAATTCCTCTTGCTTTCAACTCGGGATAATCGCCCAAAGTATCTTTCCAAACTACTTGACCTGTATTTAAATTGATTGCATTGAGGGTACCCCAAGGTGGCGCTACTGCGGGATATCCTTCCTTGGTTAAAAATTTATTATACCCAGTAGCTGAATAGGGCAGATTATACCATTCATCAGTTGCTTTAATAGGTGCAACAAATTTTTGCTTTTGCGAGGACTGTATTTCTAAAACAAAACTTGCTAATGCTTTTTTTTCAGTTACAGACAATTGTGGTAAAGCTGGCATCATTCTTCTACCACTACTTAACAATGCAGAGAATTGCTCTTCATTTAATTTTTTATTTTCAGCAATTAAAGTTGGATTGTTTCCGGTGCCTTTCAACTCTGGTCCATGGCACGCCATACAAGTAGTTTTATACAATCTTTGCCCGGCTATTAAATTCGTCTCTGCTGCAACTGGCTTGTCTTTCAAGTCAACCATCGTTAATACCCAAGGCATTTCACTTGCATTCACATACAATAATCCCGTAGCTGGGTCGTATGCTGGTCCGCCCCACTCTGCACCTCCATCATAACCAGGAAATATAATAGTTCCTTCCTTAGACGGTGGATAAAACATGTTTTCATTTTTGTAAGTCCGTAATCTTTTTTTAATATCCAAATAAGAGGAATCTGACACAAAGCGGTTTAAATCATTTTCCGTCAATGATTGTCTTGCAAAGGGTTTAAAAAAAGTGGGGATGGGCTGCGTGGGTGAAGGTTTTTCTCCAACTAGTTCACTACTATTTGGTACAGCTGTTTCAGGAATTGGGTAAACTGGTTTTCCTGTTGCACGGTCTAGTAGAAAAATAAATCCACTCTTACTTACTTGCGCAATTGCTTCAATTTCCTTAGCATCTTTTGTAATTTTTACTAATACAGGAGCGGTAGGCAAATCTCTATCCCACAGATCATGGTGCACTGTTTGAAAATGCCAGATCCGTTTTCCAGTTAAAGCATCTAAAGCCAATACAGAATTCGCAAATAAATTATCACCTGTTCTTTTACCTCCATAAAAATCGTATACGGCAGATCCAATAGGGGCAAATACAATTCCCTTTTCTTCATCCATACTAAAACCTGCCCATGCATTAGCACCGCCAATATGTTGATATGCTTCTTTATTATCCCAAGTTTCAAAACCTTGCTCACCGGGCTGTGGAATGGTGTGAAAGATCCAACGCATTTTTCCGGTATGAACATCGTAAGCACGAATATGCCCAGGCGCAGCTGCAGCTTCCTCTGCAACCCTTGTTCCTACAATGATCAAGTCTTTATATATTATACCCGGAGTGGTTGATGCTACATATAAATTACTTGCATCTACTCCTAAATTTTGATGTAGATCGATTTTGCCATTATCGCCAAATGAAACAATAGGTTTGCCATTTAAAGCATTAATACAATACATAGCCCCACTGGCTGAATAAAAAATGCGTTGATCATCTTTTCCTTTTTTATAAAAAGCAACTCCCCTACAAACATTCATAGAAAAATAGCCACCACCTTTAGCTGAAATAGAATTAGTTTCAGCAGGATTGAAAACCCATTGTTCCTTTCCTGTAGCTGCATCCAAAGCAAAAAGTTTTAACTTAGGAGAAACCCCGTATAAAACACCATCAATAATTAAAGGATTAACTTGAATCTGTGTTTTCTCATCTGCATCTCCTGTATGGTATTGCCAAGCAATTTTTAAACTACTGATATTATTGGTATCAATTTGTTTTAATGATGAATAATGATTGTTAGATTTATTACCACCATAATTGGTCCATTCAACAGGATGATTATTACAGGATATAATTACAAAAATAATTAGTATTTGAAAAAAATACTTTTTCAACTTAGCAAATACAGGCATGTCAGTAGTGGATGTTTAAAATCAATACTTAAATATACAAGCTTAAGAATAATTATAAAAATCAAGTATTCCCATTTCTTTAATTATTGCATCACAAAAGAAATAGCAGCAACAGTGGTAGTATTCAAATTCGGGAAGATTCTTTTTCTAAGATTAGGAT
>JAYUFN010000300.1:0-1387 GCA_043738705.1 Bacteroidota bacterium | reverse complement strand
CATTACTGAAATACAGAATCCTTAATTACACACTTTTTAGATTTGAATGGAACATCAGACTTTCTGTAATTCTCGGAGCGATAGGTGCTGGAGGAATTGGCTATGAACTGGATTTCGCATTTAATATGCTGCAATACCATCGTGCAGGTGCGGCTTTTGTAGTAATTGTTTTAATGGTATTGGTAATAGAACAGCTCTCTGAATTTATAAGACATCAATTTAATATTCAAACAGCTTGAAAAACGAGAGTGTATATATACCATCGCAGGTGTTAATCTCTAGAAAGAAATTTGGTATTTTTTTTCTATCCTTATTGGTTATAGTATTGGCTTGCATTTATATCAACTTTAATCCAATACTATTTTTCACAGAGTTCCATTATTTATCTGATTTAGTAGATGAAATGATGCCTCCAAATTATCAAGTTATTTGGAATGATTCCAATACTCTCAATACGATTGGGCAAACAATTTCAATGGCTTTTTTGGGAACTTTAATTGGAGGGATTATATCATTATTCGTGAGTTTTTTCGCAGCTTCTATTACTATGAATTTTGGTTTGGTAAGATGGTTGATTACTGCAATGATATCATTGATCAGATCTGTACCCAGTATTGTTTTTATTTTGATCTTCATTATTGCAGTTGGAATAGGCCCCTTTGCGGGTGTACTCACCCTAATATTTACTACCATTGGTACTTTTGGAAAACTTTTTACAGAAATGCTGGAACATACGGATAGAGCTTCTTCTGAAGGAGTAAGTTCTGTGGGTGCCAGTAAAATGCAAATGGTACGCTATGCAATCTTACCTGAAGTACAACCTACTATTATCTCTAATTTTCTATACGCTTTTGATATAAATCTTCGCGCCGCTATTAGTTTAGGGATTTTTGGGGGAGGTGGTTTAGGATATCAATTATATATGGCCGTTAGAGTACTTCATTATAAAGATGTAATGGCGCTGATCATCATAATTGTTTGTTTGGTTATTTCGATCGAAAAATTTTCAGATTGGTTGAGGAGCATAATATTTAAGCAAGGTAATTTATAGTGATTAATTTTATTTTATGAAAGAAGCAAAACTCCTAACAGAAGGAGATATCAATCAATCCTCATCCAGAACAGAATGGTATAAAACAATCGAAAACTCTGAAGCGATTGATTGGTTAGATCGTGACTCCAATAGTTTTTTACACCAGGCACTTTCAACGCCATGTTTGCAAATTATAGAATCGTGTGAAGGAATCTATATTATTGATTCGAATGGGAAAAAATACATGGATTTTCATGGAAATAATGTCCATCAGATTGGTTATCGTAATCCACTTGTGATTGAAAAGCTGAAGCAACAATTAGATCTGCTACCATTCTCGCCAAGAAGATATAC
>JAYUFN010000299.1:0-4072 GCA_043738705.1 Bacteroidota bacterium | reverse complement strand
CGATCGAAGCCGTCCTTACCGATCATGCTTATTGTGAGCAAAAAGCTGCTACTACCTGCATTTCATATATTCAGCGATATTGTGATTATAGTTTAATGATAGAGTCGCTAGCTCCTATTGTTACAGAAGAATGGGGGCATTTCAGGATGGTATTACTGGAATTGAAGAAAAGGGGATTAGAATTAGGACGTCAGAGAAAGGATGAATACGTAAACCGACTTTTGAAATTTCAAAGAAAAGGAGGTAGACTAGAGGACCGTTTTTTGGATCAGATGCTCACTATGGCCTTAATTGAAGCTAGAAGTTGTGAAAGATTTAAAAGATTGAGCGAAGGACTTGAAGATGAATACCTCAGAAATTTTTATAGAAAATTTATGGAAAGTGAGGCGGGGCACTATACCCTTTTTATTAATCTTGCCGATCACTATACCGACAAACTTGTTGTTAGAAAAAGATGGAAAGAGTGGCTTGAATTCGAGTCGGGAGTCATGCAGGAAATGGCCGTCAGAGGCGATCGTATTCACTAATTTTTATTTTCAATTCAATTTTTTAAAAAATCGTAACTCTTTCTGAAGATCCAGAGAGGGATATTTTTCGATAAGGATTCTTGTTTTATTAAAGTAGTTCTCAAGAAATATTTTATGCATGTTAGAATCAGGATTGAAAGGTTTATGCTGGTATGCCCGATTGATTTCTGCAATTTCTTTCATCAGCATTTGCGTTTCTTCATTCATACATGCAGCGATAAGCTTTTCCCAAACATATTGAGTGGCCTGATAATTTGGATGTACCAAATCTTCCGCATAAAAACGATAATCTCGCAAATCATCAATCACCAATTCATACGCAGGGAAATAATAAAGTTTGTTGAATTTATCAACTAAATGATGTACAGTTTGAATCAATACCGCCTTACTCCTATTATTTTCAATTACCCCTTCTCGCAAATGCCGTACTGGGCTAATCGTAAAAATGATCTGTAATTTTGGATTAAATAAAAAGAGCCTGTGTAATACATTATCCAAAACAGAAAGGGTGTCAGGAACCGTCAATAATTTTTTTGAAAACCAATCAGCAGGTGCTTTATGGTTATTTGCTACAACTGAATGCAGTTTAGCATTTGAAGCGTTTTTTGTTAAAGTATAAACCCATGCAGATCCTAAGGTGATCATGAGATAATCTGCTTCTTTAAGATAATCGTGTGCATGAGAAATCGATTCATTTATTTTTTGAATACTTTCTCCAGAACTCATTGCAGAAAACCTACTATGATGTTTCCAACTATGCCAAGCTTCGTTATAGTGAAACAAATCTTTTTCTGTTATGCTACTATGATCAATATAAGATGTGATCGCTTCTGCTACGCTAACGGGATTAAATAAGATCCCATGCGGGTTCTCGAGTATATTGAATTTATGTTTACTAAGTTTTTCACCAATATTTTCAGTAAAACACGATCCCATTAGCATCAACCGATGCTGGTGCTGTATAGGTATACCTAATTTTTTAATATCAAATTCAGTATGAAATTTCATGTGTTTAAGCTTAAATAAAAATTTGGTTTGCGATACGTATGGATTCATTCAATGCTTCTTCATTGATTGAAATAGATCCTCCCCTTTTTTCTTTAAGATATTCTATCATTAATATAGAATCCATATTCCCAACTAATTCATCCTGTGCCATGGGGCATCCCCCTATACCTTTCAAAGCCCCATCAAACCGAACACAACCTTCGTCTAAAGCAGCATGAAATTTTTGTTTCCAGTTAATGCTATTTGCATGCAGATGCACTCCGAATAGGGTATCCTTATAACTTGGTATCAATGCCCGCAACGCAAAACGGATTTGATTTACAGAAGCTAGACCCACGGTATCTGCTAAAGAAATAATTCGAATACCCCTGTTTAATATTTCTTCAGTCCATTTAATAAGAATCGATTCAGAATACTCGTCACGATAAGGATTTCCGAAACCCATACTCATATACACGATCAATTCTTTATTTGATTGATGACACAAAGATTGAATAGAAGAAACTGTTTGCAGACTCTGCTCCATGGTACTGTTAGTATTTCGGAGTTGAAAACTAGGAGAGATTGAAAATGGAAACCCAAGATATTTGATCTGTTCAAATTCCATTGCCGCTTCTGCTCCACGAATGTTGGCTACGATTGCTAATAATTTAGTACCCACTTCTGAGTTTATTTCTAAGCCTTTTAGAACTTCACTTGTATCAGACATTTGAGGAATTACTGTATGAGAAACAAAGCTTCCAAAATCAATTGTATGAAAGCCCACTTTCAACAAGGCATTTAGGTATTCAATTTTTTGTTTAGTAGGAATAAAAGGCTTCCAGCCCTGCATGGCATCACGGGGACATTCAATCAAATTAATAGTTGCACTTTGAGATTTGTTCACGCTATCGAATATTAGTGATGTCGATTCTATTATTTCATCCTTTGTTTCATTGCCTCATATAAAATAATGCCAGTTGCAACAGAAACATTAAATGAATCAAATTTACCTGCCATCGGAATCTTAAAAAATGCATCAGCAGCTTTTGCTAAATAAGGCTGTACGCCTTTGCCTTCATCACCCATAATGATACAACAAGGTTCATTTAATAATAGTTCACCCACATTTTTATCGGCACGCATCTCGCTAGTATATACCTGTATTCCATTAAGATGTAAAGTATCTACCGCTTTTAATAAACTATTTACTCTGCACACATGAATCATCTCCAAAGCACCAGCACTGCTTTTCATGGCTTCTTCATTTAGCGCACCAACACCTTTATCTGGTATAATAATTGCATGCGCACCGACACATACAGCGGTTCTAGCTATACCTCCAATATTTCTTACATCTGTAACCCCATCTAACATAATAAACAAAGGTATTTGATCATTCGAAACCGTATCATCAATCACTTGTTGCAGATCCATATATACAACACTAGCTGCAAAAGCCATCACACCCTGATGATTAGCTCTAGATAAACTATTCATCTTTTCTATCGGCACTACTTGAATAGGAATATTTTTCTCTTTAGCCAATTGGCGTATGGTATGAATGTTTTCTCCTTCAACATTTATTTGAAAAAAAATCTTATCAATTGCCTTCCCTAAATTAATTGCTTCAATCAAAGGCTGACGACCTATAATTAGTTTATCTTGTTTTGTTGACATAATTGTATTTTATTTAAGCTTCCCTTCTAGGAGCATTAATTTAATTTTATAAACCGCCGCAATAGTCATCGAATCGGTAATCAGACCTTGATTCACCATTTCAAATACTTTTTCGAAAGGAAGTTTTTTTAATTGCAAATCTTCTGTCTCTTCTGGTGCTGCCGTTAACTGTGTCAATCCTGTTGCGAGATAAATGATTGCTAATTCATCGCTAACAGAATTTGAAAGGTGCATTTTTAATATTTGTTGCCAGTTTATTGCAATCAACCCTGTTTCTTCCAATAACTCTCTTTTTGCACCTTCAATCGGATCAGTCTCAACTAATCCACCACCTTCTGGTATTTCCCAACTATATGTATTTAAAGGAAATCTATATTGCCCTACTAACCATGTATTCATTTCTTCATCTAAAACTATCACCCCTATAGCAGTATTCTTAAAATGTACTTTTCCGTAAATCCCCTTGCCGCCTCCCGGATTAATCACATCAAATTCTGTTAACTGAATCCAAGGATTATTGTACACTTCTTTCTCCGACACTATTCTCCATGGATTAATTTCCTCCTTGTTCATATTTTCATATTTCTAATTATTATAGGTACTGATATCAGAAGATAGATAAGTATAATTGCTACCAGCGTAAATTTTATAGTAGCAAAATAGTGTGTCATTTGTAAAGAAACTGTGGTAAAATTACCTGCAATAGTTTGTAACATCAATAAATTTTCACCAATATCCAGAACACCTGCTACCAAAGCTACGCGAGCAAGTGTTAAACCTATCATCCGCATTGTGCTGTTTTCCCATTTTGTCGAAACTGCCTCTGATGCAAGCGCTGCTACTATCAGTTTCTGTTTCATAGGTATCTTTTTATATAT
>JAYUFN010000298.1:0-11255 GCA_043738705.1 Bacteroidota bacterium | reverse complement strand
TTGATGGGGGAAAGACTTGGAAGAAAACTTTATATGTAGATGAGAATACGGGTTGTGTTGATCTGAGCATGGATATGAATAATCCACGCATTTTATATGCAGCAATGTGGGATTACAGAAGGCTTCCATGGGAAATGCGGAGTGGTGGCAAAGGAAGTGGATTATATAAAAGTGTGGATGGCGGCGAAACTTGGTTTAAAATGGAAAAAGGTCTTCCCAAAGAAATGGGTAAAATGAGTATCAGCGTTTCCCGTGCAAATGGTGATAAAGTATATGCACTCATCGAAAGCGATACGCAAAAAGAAGCAGGTGGATTGTTTGTGAGTGATGATGCAGGCAAGAGTTGGAACCGAGTTAGTAAAGACCATCGCCTTACACAACGTGCTTGGTACTATATCGAAGCATTTGCAGATCCGAAAGATGAAAATACAGTGTATGTTTTGAATTCTCCAGGATTGAAATCAACAGATGGTGGTAAGACCTGGAATTATTTGGGTGGTATTCATGGCGACTTTCATCAGCTTTGGATCAATCCGAATAACAATAAAAATATGATCGTATCGAACGATGGTGGTGCAGGTGTTACATTCAATGCCGGAAAAGTTTGGAGCACAGAAGCGAATCAGCCTACTGCACAATTTTATCGTATTAGTGTAGACAATCTTTTCCCTTATAATATTTATGCAGGACAACAAGATAATTCTTCTGTAAAAATTAAAAGTTGGAATCCTAGTGGATGGCAAATTGATCAGAGCGATTGGACTTATTCAGCTGGAGGCGAAAGTGCATTCATTGCATTTGATCCGAACAACCCGCGCTATAGCATGGGGGGTAGTTATCAAGGTACTATCGGATTATTTGATCAGGAAACTATGGAAGGGAAAAGCATCATGGTAGCACCTATACAATACCAGAGCCTGCAACCAAAAGATATGAAGTATCGCTTCAACTGGAATGCTCCGATTACTTATAGCGAACACGAACCAAATACTTTTTATCATGCGGGAAATGTATTGTTCAAAACAACCGACTATGGTAAAAACTGGGTTCCAATTTCTCCAGATCTGACTAAGCATGATACTACTAAAATGGGAATGAGTGGAACACCTTATACCAATGAAGGTGCGGGTGGAGAAAACTATTGTACCATCATGTATGTAAAAGAATCACCGATCGAAAAAGGTGTGATTTATACAGGAAGTGATGATGGTGTAGTTAGCATCACAAAAGATAATGGCGCTTCATGGAATAATATCACGCCACCAGATTTAGGCGAGGCAATTGTAAACTGTATCGACATATCACCGTTCGATAAAGCCACAGCATATATAGCTACCACAAGATATAAGTTCAATGATTTTACGCCTTCATTATACAAGACAACAGACTACGGTAAAACGTGGAAAAAAATTACTGAGGGTATTCCAGATGGTGCTTACACACGTTGCATTCGAGAAGACCAATCTAGAAAAGGTTTGTTGTTTGCTGGAACAGAAACTGGATTGTATATTTCATTTAATGGTGGGGCACACTGGCAGCAACTGCAATTAGGATTGCCAATTGTTCCGATCACTGATTTAAAAATACATCAGGGAAATTTGATTGCAGCAACTATGGGAAGAGCCTTCTGGATCTTAGATGATCTGCAGATGCTACGCCAATTTGATAGTACTAAAAATGATCAGTTCCAATTATTTCAACCAAGAGATACTTATCGTGTTTCAGGTGCTAGTTCGTTAGATAAGGTTTTTACCGATGAAGAATTAGAAACTCCATTGCAGGGCTCGGCAGGATTGAATGCACCTACCGGCGTTATATTGTATTATCAGCTACCATCTAAAAAAGATTCAGCTGCTAAATACACACTCGAAATAAAAGATAGTAAAGGGAACCTCGTTCGTAAATATGCAGCCGAAGCAGATAAAGATTTTGTTGGTGGTTACCCAGGTGGCCCCTCACCTGATCCTTTGTTACCAACAGCTTCAGGAGTTAATCGTTTCGTTTGGGACTTGCGCTATCCACCACAGACTGGAGTGATGAATGTATTTATTGAAGGTGGTTATGATGGTCATAAAGTAGCTCCAGGTGATTATTCAGCTACTCTGAAATTCGGAAAAGAAATAAAAACAGTTAGCTTCAAAATTCTTGCAGATCCACGCATCAAAGGAACCGCTTCTGAATATGAAGAGCAACACATTTTATCAAGTAAAGTAGAAGCTGGTATTGTAGATATACATAGCTCTGTAAATAAAATGCGGAAATTGAATAAACAAATTATGGATTTGAATGAGCAACTTGAAGCGGGCGATACAATTGCTAATAAATCCATTAGAGATAAAGCAATAACAATCAGCAAAACTTTAAACAAATGGGAAGAGGCACTGGTGCAAACAAAAGCACAGAGTAATGATGATATCATCAATTATATCAATAAACTAAGTGCAGACTATATTTTCCTCAAGGGCGAGCTTGATTCAAATATTCCATATACTACAAAGGGTCAGCAAGACCAGTATCTGCTCTTAGATAAACAATGGCAGGGGCTAAAAAAACAAATGCAGGAGCTTGTAAATAAGGATATTGCCGAACTAAATAAACTGTGCAAGGAAAAAGAGGTTCTAAAAATTATTACTAGCTTATAATTTCGATTCCCATAAAATCAAAAAAGCTGCTTCAATTTGGGCAGCTTTTTTGATTTATTCATGCTGTATAAATTTTAATGCTTCTCATCATATTTTTTCTCTGCTTGTTTTGCTTTTTCAAAATCAAGTACTACACCGTTAATGCAATAACGCAACCCAGTGGGCGGTGGTCCATCTTCAAACACATGACCCAAATGCGATTTGCACTTGCCACATTCTACTTCTGTGCGTTTCATACCCAAAGTATTGTCAGGTAAGTAAATGATAGAACCCTTACTGATTGGTTCATAAAAACTAGGCCACCCGCACCCGCTTTCGAATTTGGTATCACTCTTAAATAATGCATTTCCGCAAACGGCACAATAATACGTCCCAGCTTCTTTAAACGCTTCGAACTTGCTGGTATAAGGGCGTTCAGTTCCTTTTTGTCGAGCAACATAATATACTTCGGGCGATAATATTTCCTTCCACTCATTATCCTTCATCACTACTTTGCTACTATCCGTTCTGGAATAAGCTGGGTTACTTTTTTTCGGGGATTCCATAGGGGCTTCTTTTTTAGGATTATTTTGAGAGTAACAGCTTTGTAGGAAAACTGTTGCGAATAATAAAATTAGAATTGATTTCATGTGTTTTTATAATCTTTTTTTTTGAATCTGTTCAAATGCTAAAATATGGTTTCTTGTTTATTAATAGGTAGGACTTATAAAATCAGAAATCCTTTCAATTAAATACTATCCTATATACGCAGATTTACTAATTATGGTTCAATTAATGGCTTGTTAAATGTTTTTTAAAGGATAGACCTTATATTTGTTACTCATTTAAGGTTAGTAAGTACATGTTTAATATAATTCTGTTTGGACCTCCCGGAAGTGGAAAAGGTACTCAAAGTGAAAAGCTCATCGAAGCTTATGGATTAATACACTTATCAACTGGCGATATACTAAGAAAAGAAATTTCGGAACAAACTACTCTCGGACTAGAAGCTAAAAGTATCATGGATAAAGGTCACTTGGTGCCTGATGCTGTGGTAATTGGAATGATCCGTTCTGCTTTGGATAGTAATTTGCAGGCAAAGGGTTTTTTATTTGATGGCTTTCCTCGAACGGAGGCTCAAAGTGTTGCGCTGGATGAATTGTTGGCCCAGAAAAATACAGAAATAGGAGTGGTTTTGGCACTTGAAGTAAGCCAAAAAGAGTTAGTAAAACGATTATTGAACAGAGGCCTTACTAGTGGTCGCTCTGACGATACCAATGAAACTATTATTAGTAACCGGATTGAAGAATATCAAACAAAAACAACCGTTGTAGCAAATTATTATAGTAAGTTTGAGAAAGTGGTTAAAATTAAGGGTGAAGGGACTGTGGATCAAATATTTAGTTCTCTTTGCAGCGAAATAGATAAAAGGCTGTCTAATTAATATCAAGATTTTCAATCAATACCAACTGCGATCCCGCTCTAACTAGGCGGGATCATTTTTTTACAAACCTATCAATCGTTAGCTTTATGCCTAAACTAAAGCAATGCACCAACTGGGGAACTATATTCTGGGAAAATGGGTTTTGGGAGATGGAACAGGTCAGCAATTATTCAATGCGGTTACCGGCGAGCAAATTGCATTCGCCAGTACAAAAGGACTTAATTTTTCTGATATCCTGCATTATGCCCGACAAAAAGGGAATCCCTCCTTGCGTAAAATGAGTTTTCAAGATCGCGGTTTAATGTTGCGTGCACTTGCATTGCATTTACGCGAACACCTTGATCAATTTTATCAGATTAGTTATCTTACAGGAGCTACAAAAGCGGATAGCTGGGTAGATATCGAAGGTGGTATAGGAAACCTCTTCGCTTATGCGTCATTGCGAAGAAAATTTCCTGATCATCCATATTGCCTTGATGGAGAAAATCATCCTTTAGGTAAGGCCAATACTTTTATGGGCCATCATTTATTAATACCAAAAGAAGGCTCAGCCATTCATATCAATGCGTTTAATTTTCCTGTTTGGGGAATGCTTGAAAAAATTGCAGTAAATCTTTTAGCTGGCGTACCTGCAGTTGTGAAGCCTGCAACAGTTACTTCTTTTTTAACAGAAGCGGTAGTCCGTGAAATTGTTGCATCAAAAATTTTACCTGATGGTGCTTTACAATTATTATGTGGCAGTGCAGGAGATATTTTAGATCATGTAGACTCGCAGGATATTATCACATTTACAGGTTCAGCAATTACAGGGCATATGCTCAAAGCACATCATCGTATTCTTTCAGAAAACGTTCCTTTTACTATGGAAGCTGATTCTTTAAATTCGATCGTACTAGGTGAAGATGTAACACCCAATATGCCGGAATGGGATTTGTTTATCAAAGAAGTAAGAAAAGAAATGATCAGCAAATGCGGACAAAAATGTACTGCCATCCGTAGGATATTTGTTCCTGAAAATAAACTGGAAGACGTTCAATCTGCACTTACTAAAGCTTTAGAACAAACTGTAATTGGTAACCCCTTAAACGAAACTGTTCGCATGGGTTCTTTAGCAGGGCTATCACAAAGGGATGAAGTAAAAGAACAGGTTCAAAAATTATTAGCTTCTTCACAGATTATTTACGGCTCTTTAGAGAACGTTTCTGTTTTGGACGCCGACCAAATTAAAGGAGCATTCATCAGTCCCCTTTTGTTATTGAACCCTCAACCAATGTACAGTACTGCTGTTCATGAAGTGGAAGCTTTTGGCCCGGTTGCAACGCTTATGCCTTATAAAAGTTTACAAGAAGCAATCGCGTTAGTGAAACTGGGAAAGGGATCGCTCGTTAGCTCGATTGTTACAAACGATAGCTCTATTGCAAGAGATTATACAATTGGAGTAGGTACATATCACGGTAGGATTCTAATATTGAATCGTACATGTGGCAGAGAAAATACAGGACATGGCTCACCACTACCGCTACTCGTTCATGGAGGCCCAGGAAGAGCGGGCGGTGGCGAAGAAATGGGAGGTCTGCGCGGGGTAAAACATTATATGCAACGTGTTGCCATACAGGGTTCGCCAGATATGATTACGGCAATCAGTAATGTATATCAGCCGGGAGCAACAGGTATCATTGATTCAACTCATCCTTTTAAAAAATACTTTGAAGAGCTTCTGATTGGAGATCAGATTTTAACAAAGGAAAGAATTATCACTAAAAAAGATATTGAAGATTTCGCTGAATTAAGTGGAGATCATTTTTATGCGCATCTTGAAGGAACTGATTTCACAAATACCATGTTCGAAAAGCAAGTAGCGCATGGATATTTTATCATGAGTGCTGCGGCAGGATTATTCGTTGACAGCTTTGAAAAGAATCCAGTTCTGCTCAATTATGGAATCGATGAATTGCGGTTTACTAAACCAGTTTATGTGGGAGACAGTATTCAAGTTCGTTTTAGTTGTAAAGAAAAAATTTCACAAACAAAAAAAGAAATCAACGATATTGATAAAGGGATTGTGAAATGGCTGGTAGAAATATTGGATACAGAAAAAGAAATAGTAGGTATAGGAACTATCTTAACAATGGTGGCAAAAAGAGATCAAACTTAAAATTATAGTATGCAGCAAAAAGCATCACCTTATGTCCGTTATCAAGTAGAGAATCATCTTGGCATTATCGAATTTTTTACAGCGCAACACAATAGTCTGCCAGCCGAAATTCTTTCTGAATTGACTAAAACCATAGAATTCGCTGGAAAAGATTTAAATAGCAAAGTACTGATTCTGAAAACTGGCGGCGATAAATCGTTTTGCGCTGGGGCATCTTTTGATGAATTATTACTGATTCAAAATGAAAAAGAGGGCCTGATATTTTTTAGTGGCTTTGCAAATGTGATCAATGCCATGCGTAAATGCCCAAAATTTATTCTGGGCCGTATTCAGGGTAAAGCAATTGGAGGTGGTATTGGGTTAGCAGCAAGTTGTGATTACACTTTTGCAACAACAGAAGCATCGATAAAATTATCGGAGTTGGCAGTTGGTATTGGCCCTTTTGTTGTAAGCCCAGCTATTGAAAGAAAAATCGGGAATGGAGCTACTGGCGAATTAGCAATCGATGCTTGCAACTTTAGAACAGCTCTTTGGGCTAAAGAAAAAGGGTTGTATGCAGAGGTATTTAATAGTATTGAAGCGATGGATAAAGCAATTCTTGAATTGGCAATTACACTAGCAGCTTCGAGCTCAGAAGCAATGAAAGAGATGAAAAAAATATTTTGGACCGGAACCGATCATTGGGATCAACTATTGAGCGAAAGAGCCGCCATTAGTGGAAGACTAATAGTTAATGATGATGCAAAATCTTATCTCACATCATTCAAGAAGTGGAAATAGATATTCCCATTTTTTTTCTATCTTACCTCTATAAATGATTGCTATGAAAACCATAAAAAGAATTTTTCTCACTCTTATTTTGCTCACGATTGTTATTGCGGGTGGTATTTATTTTTATCTCCGTTCTTTACAGCCTAACTATTCTGCTAACCTGCAATTACCCGGACTAAAATCTGAAGTAGAAGTATTGTACGATAATTATGCGATCCCACATATCTATGCACAAAGTGAAGAAGACCTGTTTTACGCATTTGGTTATGTGCATGCACAGGATCGCTTGTTTCAAATGGAAGTTTTGAGAAGATTGGCAGATGGAAGATTGTCTGAACTTTTTGGCGAGAAGGCTTTAGCAAGTGATAAATTTTTTCGTATGCTCAGCTTCAGAGATCAGGCTAAATTAACATTGGCAACTGTATATAGCGATCCTAATGCGCCATTTGTGAAAGCCGCAAAAGCTTATCTACGTGGGATCAATCAATATATCAAAACAGGTAAAACTCCAATTGAATTTGCTTTGGCAGGAATTCCAAAAACGGAATTCACTTTAGAAGATATGGAAATCATTGTGGGTTATATGGGCTATACTTTTGTCGGCGCATTTCGCGCAGAAGCCGTTGCTACTCAGATTGCCAGCAAATACGGAATGGATTATTTTAATGATGTGCTAAATGGCTGGCCAGATTCATTACACAAAATTCCTGTGCAAGCTGCTGAAAAAAAATTAATGCAGAATGCCGCAAATACGCTTACAACTATGGCGAAAAATTTAACCGCCATGCAGAACGATTTAATGTACCCTCCTTTATTTGGATCGAATGGTTGGGTAATTGCAGGTAGCAAAACAAAATCTGGTAAGCCAATTTTATCAAATGACACACATATAGCATTTTCTCAGCCTTCTGTTTGGTATGAAGCAGAACTAGAATGTCCGGGCCTTAAAATTTATGGAAATTTCTTAGCAGGTACTCCCGTTCCTGCATTGGGTCATTCGGATAAAGGTGGATGGGGCTTGACTATGTTTGAAAATGATGATGCCGATTTTTTCAGAGAAAAAACAAACCCTGCAAACGCAAATCAGGTTTGGTATAAAGATCATTGGGAGGATTTAATTGTTCGAAAAGAAACGATCAAAATAAAAGGTAAACCTGATCTAGCATTTGATGTAAAAAAATCGCGCCACGGATATATCATGAACGGGGCATTTGATGGTATAAAAGATATTGCTGACCCGATTGCTTTATGGTGGGTATACCATCAATTTCCGTCCAGACATTTACAAGTGTTCTATAATATTAGCCATGCTTCAAATGCTGCAGAAGCTGCAATAGCTGTAGAGCCACTTACTTCACCTGGACTTAATTTTATGTGGGGCGATACAGCAGGAAACATTGCTTGGTGGGCTGCCGGAAAATTACCTATTCGACCTAAGCATGTAAATCCTCAGTTGATTTTAGATGGTTCAACTGGTTTAGACGATCCGCTGGGTTGGTTAGATTTTAAACAGAATCCGCAAATACTTAACCCCGCTCGGGGCGTTTTATATTCTGCCAATAATCAACCAATGGATATGGGTACAGGATTAGTAGCAGGATATTATGTTCCATCAAATCGCGCAAAAAGAATTGAAGAACTCGTATTTACTGATCAGAAAGATTGGACTGAAGAATCTGTTCGCAAAGTGATCAATGATGTGCAATCGACAAATTATCCAAGATTATTAGCAAAAATTCTTCCCGTTATTAATAAAGAGAAACTGACTGGCGCTGCCCAAAATTGTTATCAAATTCTAAATAAATGGGATGGCATGCACGGATTAGAAAATATAGAGCCAACTATCTTTTATAAATTTTTACACCTCATCAATAAATATGCATTAGAAGATGAGTTAGGCGATGAAGCATTTCAGGCTTTTGAAAATCAGGCTAGCTTAAAAAGAAATACTGAAAGCTTTTTTCAGAACGATAGTTCTAAATGGTGGGATAATATTCATACCAATGTAAAAGAAACGAGGGCTGATATTTTTGCGAAAGCATTGAACGATGCAACTGAAACTTTGAATAAACAATTGGGTGAAAATACTGCTAACTGGCAATGGAAAAAAGTACATAGTATCGAACACAAACATCCTTTGGGTATTTTGCCCATAGTGGGTAAATGGTTTAATGTTGGTCCGATTGCAGTAAATGGTGGAAAAGAAACTATTAATAATTTTGATTTTAATTTGGATAGCAGCGGATTGTACAAAGTCTTATACGGACCAGCTTTGCGCCGTATCATTGACTTTGGAAACCCTAGTGCTGCAATGAGTGTTAACCCAACTGGACAGTCAGGGTTTTTCATGAATGATCATTATAAGGATCAGGCCATGATGTTTGCCGAAGGAGGCAAGAGACCCGAATTAACTAATAGAAAAGAAGTAGAAAAAAATAGTATTGGCAAAACGATCATTCGACCATAGGAAAAAATTAAAACCCCATTTCCTCTTTTACTTCCTTGATGGCCTTTAAAAGCTTTTGCACATCCTCAGGGAAGATTCTTCCAATATTTCCGATACGAAAACAACTAGCTTTTGAAAGCTTACCTGGATAGATTATAAATCCACGATGATTGAGTTCATCATAAAATTTTTTAAAATCAAATGAGGGATGTTCAGGGTATCGGTAGGTATTGATGATATATCCTTGTTTTTCTGGATCAAGGTATTCTGTGAAGCCTAGTTCTTTCATACCTGTTTTCAAAACACTAAAATTGTTATAATATCTTTTAGACCTTCCCTCAACTCCACCTTCTTGTACTAGTTCTTTGATTGCTTGCCTAAAAGCAAGTAGTGCGTGTATCGGAGGCGTGAATCTAAATTGCCCATCTTTTTCCAAACCTTCCCACTGCGCATGAAGATCTAGTACCAGCGTATCAGCATGTCCTTTACAAGTTTGCAACGTATCAGTCTTTGCTAAAACAAATGAAAAGCCAGGAACTCCTTCAATACATTTGTTGGAAGAAGAAATCAGGAAATCGATATTACATGCTGCCATATTCAAAGGAACAGCGCCAAAAGCACTCATCGAATCAACAATATACATAACTCCATACTTCTTCGACAAAGCACCAAAATCCTCAATAGGATTGAAAATTCCAGTAGTAGTTTCACAATGAACTATTACAAGATGCGAAAAATCACCACTTGATAAAAGCTGTTCAGTTTTTTCAATATCGGGTGTTGTATTCTCTTCGCAAATAAGCGTTTCAAAATCTATTTTATGAATCAAAGCAATTTTTGCAATCCTTTCGCCATAAGCGCCATTAATTAAGATGAGCATCTTGCCGTTTTCGGAATTTACAGAAGAAATAACCGATTCCACACCAAAGGTTCCTGAACCTTGCATGAGTACAGACTCATATCCTTCAGCCTTAGAAACTTGGGCCAATTGCAATAACAGTTCTCTGATCTCTTTAACTAAGTTGATAAACAAATCATCCCTTGATCCGTAATCATGAAGCATCGATTCTTTTACTGTAATGCTTGTGGTTAATGGCCCTGGTGTAAACAATAATTTATCCATATATAACAGTACTCTTCTTTTAATTAATTCAAATTTGAATGCACCTTAACTTCCCTATGCTTGATTTTCTAAAATAGGAATCAGTTCTATCAGGTTGTCAAGAATGAAATCCGGGTTAGCAGATTCAAGTTGTGCCTTAGTATGTGCGCCTGTAGTAATGCCGATATTGAGCCCGCATCTTGCATTTTTTCCTTCTTCAATGTCGATAGTAGAATCACCTATTTTAATTACTTCAGTAGGATCGATAATCTGAAACTGTTCCATCGCAAGGATTATCATATCAGGTGCTGGTCTGTTATGTTTAACATCAGTTGCAGTAACAAGCCCGTCAAAGTCATCTCCTTTCACCCACCCTAATTTTGCAATCAATGAATTTGCAGTTTCAGCATTATAACCTGTATTCAATACAACAAGTATATCTCGTTTCTTTAATTCTTTGAAGAGGGTAATAGCGTTATCCTGAGGAAGGATATTCATCTTATCGTAAGCGGTTTTTAGTAACTTGATAAAATTTTGATAGATGCTACCAGCTAATTCATCATTTTCTACATTCGCATACACACTTAAAACACTTTTGATTGCTTGTAATTTTTCTTTCCCAGCTCCTTCAGCTAGTACTTGTTCTAAAGAGAATGAATAACCTGCTTCATTAATTGCTTGCATAAGTGTTTTATATACAACATTGTCTTCATTTA
>JAYUFN010000297.1:0-1399 GCA_043738705.1 Bacteroidota bacterium | reverse complement strand
GGAAGCTTCTGCTTTATGAATTACAAACCATTGGTAATCGTCGATCACCATTTCTTTCCAGATTTTCTTAAAAAAACGCCTTGTTGTTTTTTCGTTCTCTACAAAAAAAATATCACAACCTTTTACTGCATCCAATATATAAGAAGGAATTGTTTCGAGACTATCTTCAAAAAGCACAGTGGGAATTAAATATACTTTGCCTGCCTTCGTCATTTTTTTTCAGATTGTTTTAATGGGTACATGCTCAGCGTTGCTGCTACTACTGCATAAGCGGGTGCAATCATCCAGCCTAAAATCGGTAATAAGTGCATGGCATAAAACACTAGTCCGTTTCCAATTGCCAGTCCTCTATGACTACCCACATAATAAATACTCTCTGCGGGTGTTTTCTTATGTCGCTCCATGCTATAATCTAGCATCGAGAAACCATAATAATAACACTCTATTAAAATTGCCAAAGCAGGCGTAAGCCATCCCAGTATTGGGATCATACTTAATATTAAAATCGAAAAAGTATAAACAGTTTGCCACAAACTATTTCGGATAGATAAATTGATGCTACGTAGAATATCTTTTAATAACTGCGAAAAATTGAATGGGAGATCCTTTCCTTCGATGATGGCTTCAGTTTTTTCGCTTAGATATGCAAATAATGGTGCACCAATAATGAGAAACAAATATTTGAAGAGCGAAAAATAAAAGATCAAAAGGATTAGCCAGAGCAATAAAGTTCCCATCGTAAACAGAAAACCAAGAAAACTTGAATTAAGTTTATCAAGCCATGTTTTTAACCCGGTTTTTAAACTCAGCCATTCAATAAATTGACCTGAGGTATGACTAAAATAATACATGCCCACACCAAATAAAATGGCATAGATGATTCCTGGAATGATGATCCATTTCCAAAGCTTATGCTTTTTAATAAAGCGATGCGCCAGAAAATAGGCCTGTATGGCAATAATCATGTCTTTGAGCACGTGGGGAGGATTTTGAAGTACTAAGATAATCGAATAAAATTAACCTACAGGAAACTGAAAGTTCAAGGGAGTGGTTAAATGTGATAAATTTAGATATGCAAACGATAAAAACTATCATCTTAATATTCCTATTCTTTTTATTTAAAGAGATAACTTATTCGCAAAAACCAAATGCATTTATTGTTGAAGATGTTGGTCTTGGAAAGAAAGGTCATTCTATCAGTACTAGTTCAAAGTTTGCTCCATTCCCTGATACTGGTAGGGCAAAGGGGCATGACTATAATGGCCAGTATTTTGATTTCGAAAACCATTATAACGATAGCTCAGTTTTAATATATGTTCCTCAAAAATTTAATTTGACAAAGCCTTTGGAGTTGGTTTTATGGTTTCATGGATGGAATAATAATATTGATAGTGCGGGT
>JAYUFN010000296.1:0-11290 GCA_043738705.1 Bacteroidota bacterium | reverse complement strand
TAATGTGTTTTAATTTGGTACAGAACGGCTATTTATTTTCTAATCCCATATCAGCAATTATTTTTATCGATTCAACACTTTCTGTACAAACTCGACGTAATAATGCAACGCTAGTGAAATGATTTATTTAATTTTTAACCAATGTTTATAGTTAAATATTATTCCCAAAAAACAGACTATTCCAAAATACCACAGATATCCTTTCCAATTTTGTTTTAAATCATTCAATACAAAATTGTATTCAATAATTAATAAGGATAACATTAGAAGTAAAATGACAATATAAAAAAATGCTTTCATTTTTAATATGATTGAGTTTTACTGTTGTTATATTCTCAAATTCGTATGTTCATAAACTAAGTCGTAGCCAATTTTGTTGCCTATTTTATTCGAGGCAGAATTGTGCATGTAAGTCATTAGATACGCTGCTGCATTTTCATCAAACAAAAGACTACTGCAATACTCCAATAGTCGTCTGCCTATCCCTTGACCACGATATTCTTCTTTCGTAAATATAATTCCAATATCTGGATTAAGTATTGAACAAAAGGCAGCTATGTACTGATGTAATTATTACACATAATCATCCATCAGGAAATTTGAATCCAAGTGCCAGTGATAAATAACTTACTCAAACAATAAAAGATGCATTGAAACTTATTGATGTTACATTAATGGATCATCTAATAATTACTAATGATGGCTATTATTCTTTTAGCGATGAGGGGATGATGTGATAATTCAATGTTCTTTACCTGTCTCTGATTAATATTGTATTCATTTCTTTTGTCATTATACTCTTCTATCTTTTCCCTATTCTATTGCTCAGCGATTTTCTGCATAGGTCGTGCTGGTGGCAGTGCATTTTGTCCACCAAATAAGTCCTTTGGTTAAAGTCAATGATTTGATTATCTTTTCTTCAAAAGTCCAGTATCATAAACAATTTTCCCATCAATCATTGTCAAAATACTTTCAGTTTGCATCAAGTTAGGTATTGGTACATTGAATATATCTTGCGATAAAACCACTAAATCTGCTACTTTCCCTACGGTGAGTGTCCCTTTATTTTGTTCTTCAAACTCAGCAAATGCAGAGGTACGAGTGTAAGCAATTACTGCTTCTTGGCGTGTAATGGCTTCACTTGGGCGGGATGGATGTGTGGTAGCGAATAGAATATTTAGAAAAGGATTGAACTCTCCATCAGACCCAATGGCTAATGGAATACCATTTTTTAGAACAGACTTAAAGGCTGACCCATGTGTTGCTGGCATTTGACCTTCAACTAATGGTGCAAAATGTGTGGGGTTTTGTACAACTATTACACCCATTTCTTTTGCTTTTTCGAAGTATTTAGGAGAATAATCTATTCCCTCTGCATGTTCAAAGCGTGGACGAAGTGGCTTCCAATTAACTTTCACACTTTCCATTATATCTAATAATTGCCCCATTGTTTTATCACCAACTACATGAAACATAATTTGGTCTTTTCGAGCAATGGCTTCCTTGCACATTTTTTTAATTTCTTTTGGGCTATAATTCATTCTTCCATACCAATCTGAACGGTTAGGGTACGGTTCAGATTGTGCTGACCCACCCTCAATCGGAGTACCATCTAATAGCCATTTTGTCCCACTAACTGTCAACAAAGGCAATTCTTTTGATTTTTTTGGTACTGTTTTGCTTGGAATACTTAGGCTTCCATCGGCATTCATATCGCCCCAACGAATTAATCTGAGGCGAAAAGGCAATCCCGCTTGTTGCCATAATTTTATAAAATCCTCTGCTGTTGCTCCTGTACACATATTTTGATAGCTTGTAATACCTAATTTAAGCATCGCTTTAGTAACTCCTTGTAACTCCTCAATTAGTTTTTTATCATCTCGTTTAGCAGATAGTTTAGCATAACTGGTGTTTGGATTGTAGGCATTTTTCTCAAAAGCTTTTCCAGTAAGGGTTTTGCCATCAGGCATCCGTTCGTAAAAACCTCCTTTTGGGTCGATTTGTGTCTCAGAAATGCCCATTTCTTTCATGCCCAATGTGTTAAATATGCCCACATGACCCCAGTAAGCAAATAGTCTTATTGGATGTTGAGTTGTAATTTTATCTAAAACAAACCGATTCACTTGTGGCGAATTGGCTATACTTGGCCCTATGGATGCTTGAATCCATTCTCCTATTGGAGTTATTTTTACAGTTTTTTGTAGTGAGTCTAATAGCGTTTCCCAAACAGGGTTCATGTTTTTTAAAGTTATGTCTAATGGCTTAAACTGTCCAGGTAGCAAGTGATTATGAGCATCATTAAACCCAGGCAAGACCAATTTTCCTTCCAGATTAATCTTTTTGGTATCTTTATTCGCCATTTTTTCAATAATTATAGTTGTGCCGATAGCTATAATTCTACCGTTTTTTATTGCCAATGCCTCAACATATAATTGTGAAGAATCAGAGGTAAAAATCTTTCCATTAGTTAGAATTAAATCTGGACCTTGAGCTTTTAAAACATTTGCAATTTGCAGTAAGAGTAAGGTAATAAGTATATTTTTCATTTGGCTTGCATTGCGTTGCCACGTTCTTTTAATTTTTTAGCCTTTATTAAGCGGCAAATAGCTTTTCAGACAAAGGTCTAAGTTCAAAATGTTTATTATATCAGGTTGAAATACATAGTTTGTTGTCGGAACCCGCGTTGACATTGTAGCTTACGACAGGGCTTTGCGTCAGGCGGGGAATAAGAATTCCGTCCCCATTTTGGCAAACCCAATCCTATGTTTACAATTCAATAAATTTACTAAATGTTTTACATTTTTAAAAGAATAATACAAGATCAAATTCCATAATAACTTCTGTAACTTATGCATCACTAGTATGTCTTTGTGCAACATACTGTATCATTGTTGCCCATAATAAATCCACAAGAATATAAATTCACAGCAAATCAAGAGTAGTAACCGAATTAGTCACAAGCATTGGGCTATTAAAGGCAGAGAAAGGCAAGAATCGGCAAATGTAAATAGCTGATTTAGAATGTAAGCACCGTAAAATGTGCGTCTTTCGTGATGAGGTTACTTTCCGATACAGAACTTGCTAAAAATAAAATCGAGCTGGTCTTCATTCGTGATCTCTCCGGTAATCAAACCTAAATAGTGTAGGCACTGTCGAATGTCTATTGCAATTAAATCGCTTGGTATTTCATTATCTAATCCTTGCAATACATCTGTTAATGAATTGCTTAATTGTTTTAATGCATCATAATGACGGGCATTGGTTACAATGGTTGCATCGGCAAGAATATCGCCACTGATGGCTTTTGCAACTAGCGATTTTTTGAGATGATCAATCTGTCTGTTTTCTTTGGCCGAGATAAATATTATTTCGGGAAATGCAGCAAACTTTCCAGCAACCATGGCTTCTACCCCATCTACTTTATTGCCGATAAGCAAGTACTGAATATTTTCTTTTTTGAAACCAGCTACAATTTCTTGTAGCCCCTTTGAATCCATTTCATTTACATCAAATAAATACAAGACCACATTTGCTGCTCGCATTTTTTCGAAACTTTTTTCTATTCCAAAAATTTCGATCTGGTCTTTACTATGCTCTCGAATACCTGCTGTATCAATTAAACGAAATAATACTCCATCAATATTCAACACTTCCTCTACCGTATCGCGTGTAGTGCCTGCTATCTCGCTCACAATGGCCCTATTTTCGTTTAATAAACTATTTAATAAAGTACTCTTTCCTGCATTGGGCTTGCCAATGATGGCCACTTGAACGCCATTCTTGATTACATTGCCCAATTGAAAAGATTGCAATAAATCATTCGTTGATTTTGCAAGTGTGCCAATGAGTTGATATAATTGTTTTCGATCTGCAAAAGCAACATCTTCCTGAGAAAAGTCGAGCTCCAATTCTATAAGTGCTGAAAACTTAATTAACTCTTCTCGCAATTGATGCAATGCAGATGAAAACCCGCCACGCATATTATTCAACGCTGTTTTTCTACTCGCTTCAGTATTACTCGCTATTAAATCGGCCACTGACTCTGCTTGTGCCAGATCCATCTTCCCATTCAAAAATGCACGCTGCGTAAACTCACCGGGCTTGGCAATACGTACACCCTGCTCACAAATAGCTTTGATAATTTTTTCGATAATAAATTGCGAGCCATGACAACTGATCTCGATCACGTCTTCGCCAGTATAAGAAGTAGGCCCTTTAAATAATGCAATCACTACTTCATCCAATAATTCGCTGCCTTGTTTTAAATATCCTACATGTAGTGAGTGCGAAGCTTGTGCAGCAAGGTCTTTCGAAGGAAACATCTTATTCATCACGGTTAGCGTATTCTTACCGCTTACCCGAATCACAGCTATTGCACCAATACCCGGTGCTGTTGCCGGTGCCACAATTGTATCATCCCATAGTTGTTGCATGTTCGACATTTCGCTTATTTTAACAAAAATAGTCTAATGAAAATTCAAAAGTAAAAACTGAAAATTAAAAATCCCGTCACGATAAATCGAAACGGGATTTTTTTATTTAAGAAGTATTTTTATTATTCTTCTGAAACTAGGAAAGTAATACTTTGTTTGTGACGATAAATTACGTTTCTACCGTTTTGAACTGCTGGCTTCCATGTTGGTCCTTTTTTGATTACACGAACAGCTTCGTCCTTTGTACCATATCCGGGATCGTTCTCGGCTTGTACTTCAGAGATGCCACCATTCTTGTCAACAATAAAAGAAACTACTACGGTGTATTTTCCTGGAGGTGCCCCATTATTTACAGGCAAATCCCTGTTCAAGTTACGCTCTAGGTATTTTGTCCATGCTGGAATACCACCCGGGAACTCTGCGGCAATCTGTACTACGGTAAATACTTTATCGTAGTCTTCATCTTGCTTAGGGGCTTCCACTTTACCAGTACCAGATTCAACAGGCGGGGCAACAATACCTTCGTCTTTTGTTCCTTCCTGATTAACGGTACCGATCTTGGTATCTTCCAGTTTTTCTACTTCTTTGATTTCATCTTTTTCTTTCACTTCTTCATCCTTCACAATTTTTGGAGGGGTGAATTTGGTGATCTCCACTTTTGGTGGATCTTGCTTTGGTGGTGGCGGTGGCGGTGGTGGTTCAGGTTTTTTCTCATCCTGTTTCATATTCTCAAGGCTTACGTCTTGAGCCACGATAGCCACTGTTCTTTTGGATGCAGAATTTGCAACCACCGAACCGAGTACCGCAAGTAAACATACGATGAGTGTGCCTATTAAAGCATACGTAATACGCTTATTATAGGTTCTACGCAAGTCATATGCCCCGTATTCTTTATTTCTGCCCTCGAAAATAATGTCGAGGATATCGGCAGATAAAATTTTGCTTATATCCATGATTTCAGTGTCTTTATTTGTAAGATTTCTTTCGAAAAATTCCACTAATTATTTTGCCGGTGCCGCAGCATTTGCTGCTTCTGATGCTTTAACCAATTGGGTTTCAATGCTAGTAATATCTACTAGTGCATAACGCTTCAACACATTCACTGCCATCTCATCCAAGATATCCACCACGTTACGATAAGTACATTCTTCTGAAGGTTTTAGTATTACTACCAAATCCTTTTCTGGAGTACGCGATTTCTTATCTAACAACACATTTCGGATCTCTTTAAAAGTTGATGATTTAAAGTTTGATGCTTTATTATCCAATTGTCCTTCATAATAAAAAACGTTATCGTCTTTTCCTAGAAGGATGGTTATAACACCCGATTCCTTGGCCTTGTTTTGATCCTCTGGCTTATCCGCGTCTTTTGGTAAATAGAGCTTCATTGCCGTTGGCTGACTCATCGTGGTGGTGAAGATAAAGAACGTAATCAGCAAGAACCCTAGATCCACCATTGGTGTTAAATCCACACGGGTTGACAGCTTCTTACTTTTCTTGACCCCAGGTCCTTTTTTATGACCACCGCCACTGGATGTATCCATTTCTGCCATGTCGGAAAAATTTATTTTTTAAAAAATCTTGTTTACACTTATTCAGTTCTCTTTTCACCCTTCATTGCACTCTTCCAAAGTTCACTACCTACAGGAACGCTTTCTGGATTGGTGATCATTTGAAACTTCAAAATATCATTCTTTTTAAACGCGTCTATAACGGTTTTGAAAGCTGGATATTTAGCAGCATTATCGCCTTTCAACTGGATATTTACTTTTTGACCAGCATATGCAGTCAACACCAAACCCATCCATTCTCTGATTTCGTTGTTGGTAGAATCTTTAGCTGGAATACCAGGTAAGGCATTACCCTTACGCCCTTCTTCCGGAATAGCAAGAAAAGCAGAAAGCCCGCTAAATGGTGCACCGAAGAACTGTGCCTTTTTGAATGCCGCAACATTCAAGCCCAAATTCTTGGTACTATTGAGCGTATTGGCGATGACCTCTTTTTTAGATTGATCGTCCATAGAAAGAAATACTTTACCGTCTTTGTCGATAGTGATCATCACAATATCTTTAGTGTCAGCAACTTTAGCTGCAACTGAGTTAGGTGTTGTAACCGCAATGGCTTCAGCAGGCTTAAACTTTGTTGTCAAGATAAAGAAAGACAACAAAAGGAACGCCACGTCGCACATCGCCGTCATGTCGATACTAGTACTCTTCCGTGGTAATTTGGCTCTACCCATTGTTATTAATTTATAATTTCACTATTTAGATTCAAAACTGTATGCTTTCCACAAAAATCTTTCGACTATTTGTAATTAGCAGCAAAGCTTTGAGTTAGTGTGAAACCTGATTCATCAATACCATATGTAATACCATCAATACGAGTAGTAAACACGTTGTACATAATAATTGCAACAGCCGAAGTACCGATACCCAATGCAGTGTTGTAAAGGGCCTCAGAGATACCTTGTGACAATTCACGAGCGGCTTCTCCACCACCTTCATCACCTAATTTAGAGAAAGAACGGATCATACCCATTACCGTACCCAACAATCCCATTAGGGTTGCTACTGAAGCGATAGTTGATAAGAACACTAAGTTTTTCTCCAACATTGGCAGTTCCAATGCAGTAGCTTCTTCTACCTCTTTTTGAATATTCAATACTTTCTGATCAGTAGACAATTCAGTGTTAGTGATCATTTCTTTGTATTTCTTAAGACCTGATTTCATAACATTACCAACAGATCCTTTTTGCTTGTCGCAAGCAGCCAAAGCCTTGTCAACATCTTTGTTTGCTAAATGGAATTGTACTGAACGTACAAACTCAGCAATATTGCCAGTGCCATTTGCTTTTGTGATGGTCAAAAATCTTTCAATACAGAAAGCAAGAACAATTAAAAACGCACCAATCAAAATTGGAACGATAATTCCACCTTCATACATTTTAGCCAAAGCACCTTTTGGTCCTTTATGACTAGGCCAAAAACCGCCGTTTGGATCAGGAGTAGTAAAATTACTGTCGGCACCAATAGCAAAACGCCATATAACGTACCCGAGAATAATACAAGCGATAGGGGCGATAGTTGCAACCAAATTGCTGCTCTTTTTAGGTTGAGCAGAAGTTGCGGTTTTAGCAGCCGCCGGTGCAGTTGGTTTGATGTCAGCCATGATTCAATTGATTTTTGGTTTTTAAAAATTACTGTTGTTAAAAAATTTGAATTCGCAATGCTACATAAAAATGTTTTGAAAAAACCAAAACATCCCAATCTTTTTCCAAAGGGCTTACAAATTAGGTATTTTATTGAAACGGGAATCAAGAATGGTCCAAACTTTTTTTCTTTTTTAATAATAAATAACATTATAAGCTCAAAACCAATCACAGCAGCGTATTAAAGCCCTTTCGCCGATTTTATTTGTTTTTTACTACCATTCATCCATGATCTGACTAAACTCATTCATATAAATCTTGTTACAACTATCTTTAAATAATAATTAAATTTTTACTACTTATGAGATTCTACTTTGTTTCACTGGTTTTACTGGCAGTATTTACCAGTAGCGCCCAACAAAAACCGCAAAGTCCTTCACCCACTCCAGCAAATCCATCCGTAACTGTAAGTCCATCCGGACCAATTGTTGCCCCCGTACCAAGTGCAGCAAAACCGGGTCCGAAACCTTATAAGGATTTGATTACAGACAAAGCCATCACCAAAAAAGGGCTTTTTATAGTACACAAAATTGAGGAAAAATATTATTTCGAAATTGCTGATTCTCTTTTAGGAAGAGAAATTTTAGCTGTTGTACGTTTCGCTAAAGTGCCTGCAGGCGCGGGTTACGGAGGAGAAATGGCAAATCAGCAAACCATTAGTTTCGAAAAAGGTCCGTCAAATACGCTCCTATTACGAACAATTACGCTTGTTAATTCGGCCGCTCCGGATCAGGATATTTATAAAGCAGTTACCAATAGTAACTTGAATGCTATTGCAGCTTCTTTCCCAATAGCTGCGTTTGGAAAAGACAGTACCAGCACGATTATTGATGTCACAGATTTTTTTAAAGGCGATAATCAGGCGGTAAGTCTCAACCCTGTTTTTAAAAGGGTCTACAATTTGTCGGGACTTGCCCAAGACAGGTCTTATATCTCAACGATTGGTACTTATCCAATCAATACTGAAATTAGAACGGTTAAAACTTTTTCTACCAGCCCAATGCAAGGTGGATCAAGTATGCCTGGAATGCCTTCAGCTTCAATCCCCGCAGCCAATGATGCAGGTGCTGTGACTATGGAGATCAATACTTCCCTATTATTACTTCCTTCTACTCCAATGGCACGAAGAATGGCAGATCGCAGAGTGGGATTTTTTACAACCAATTTAGTGCGATACTCCGATGCCCAACAAGAAGTTGAAAATATTAAATACGCTGTACGCTGGCGCCTAGAACCAAAAGACGGAGAGTGGGATAAATGGATGAGGGGGGAATTGGTTGAACCTAAAAAACCAATTATTTATTATATTGACCCAGCTACCCCAAAACAATGGCGTAAGTACTTGATCTTAGGTATTAATGACTGGAGTGTAGCATTCGAAAAAGCTGGTTACAAAAATGCAATCATAGGGAAAGAATGGCCAGAAAATGATAGCACTATGAGCATGGAAGATGCACGTTATTCTGTTGTTCGCTACTTTGCTTCAAATATCGAAAACGCATACGGACCAAATGTGCATGATCCTCGCAGTGGCGAAATTCTGGAAAGTCATATCGGCTGGTATCATAACGTAATGAAACTTGTGCACGACTGGTATCTGTTGCAAACTGCTGCTGTGGATCCAGGTGCTAGAAAAATGAAATTTGATGATGAATTGATGGGCGACCTGATACGTTTTGTTTCATCACACGAAGTAGGTCACACACTTGGATTGCGTCATAATATGGGCAACAGTAGCCAGACTCCTGTTGAAAAATTACGCGACAAAGTATGGGTTGAAGCCAATGGACATACCGGTTCCATTATGGACTATGCACGTTTCAACTATGTTGCACAACCCGAAGATCATATTAGTCGCAAAGGTTTATATCCAAGAATTGGCGATTACGATAAATGGGCCTTAAGATGGGGTTATGGTTATATTCCAGGAACCAAAGAAGAAGAGATCAAAATAAATAGTAGCAAAATGATTACTGCTGCATTGAAAGAAAATCCACGCCATTGGTTTGGAACTTATGAAAGTGGAAACAGAGCAGATCCAAGAAGTCAGGCCGAAGACTTAAGCGACAATGCTGTTAAGGCTAGTGAGTATGGCATCATGAATTTAAAACGCGTTATTAAAGGATTGCCGGAGTGGACCAAAGAAGATGCTGATCAATATGAAAACCTTTCGAATATGTATGGCGAATTAGTGGGACAGTTTAGACGCTATATGTTTCATGTATTGAATAATGTGGGTGGTGTGTATGAAACTTTTAAAACAGTAGAACAAAACGAGGCAGTTTACGAGATCACCCCTAAAGCTCGTCAGAAAGAAGCAGTAGCTTTTCTAAACAAACAAATATTTGAAACCCCTAATTGGTTGATCGATCACAACATTTGGAATAAGATCAATAACCCTGTTTCAAATGATCTCATTTCAAGTGTTCAGGAGTCTGTTATGAATAGTCTTGTGAGTGGCGACAGACTTGGACGTTTACAATTGAGTGTGGATCGATTTGGTGCGGATAAAGCATACCATGCAATGGATATGTTGAACGATGTACAGAGAGGCATTTTCAGCGAATTAAAAGGAAATAGAACAATTGAGAGCTACCGTAGATTATTACAGAAAGCTTATGTAGACAGGTTGATTGGAATTATTAATCCAACGCTACCAATGACTATGACCATTTCATTTGGTGGTTCATCTACTATGCTTGATATAAAAAAATCGGATGTGCCCGCAATTGTTCGTGCACAACTAGTTGCATTAAGATCACAGATTAATACGGCTGCTTCATCTTACGGAGACAAACTCAGTAAAATACATTTATTAGACCTGTCTGAAAAAATAAAACAAGGCTTAGATCCAAAATAATTTGAATCGATGATTATTTTAGAGCGGAGTGAAAATTCACTCCGCTCTTTTTTTATAAGCTTACGAATAGTGCAATTAAAATCGAAAAATAGATTGCCTACCTTTGAACAAATAAAGATTATGAGACCGGTAATTCTGATTGCATTTTTAATTTCTTCATTGAGCAGTATCGCACAAAAAAACAAACTTGTAATTGGATATTTAAGAGACAGTGTAACCCATGCCCCATTAGTATTAGCAAGTGTTACTAATATCAACACCCATCAAACTGTGATGACCGGAAATACAGGTCGTTTTAAAATCGCAATAACAGAAAATGAGATTATTTCTTATGCAGCAGTAGGATATCATTTTGACACCATCCAATACAGTAAAAAAATAGCCCGATTAGATTCAATTACACTATTTGTGTCTCCCCTTTCGCACGACCTCGGTAATGTAACAGTTACAGCAAAAGGCATGAGTGCATATCAGATGGATAGTATGGAAAGAAGGACCGACTTGCTGCACGATATGGTGTCCTATAAAAAACCAACATTTGCTTTATCAAATTCCGGGGCAGGTTTAGGGATTAGTATTGATCGTTTTTCTAAGCACGAAAAAAATAAAAGAAGGGCCCTTGATTTTTTTGAGACGAATGAAAAGGAGGCCTATATCGACTATCGATACTCTGCCAAATTAGTTGAAGAATATACAGGCTTTAAAGACGAACAACTTCGAAGTTTTATACAACAGAGCAGACCAAATTATGAATGGTTAAGAGCACATATTTCGTTTGAAGATATCTTA
>JAYUFN010000295.1:0-4092 GCA_043738705.1 Bacteroidota bacterium | reverse complement strand
TTGATAAAGTAGAAACAACCAATGATGGAAGAGACCTCAATGATCGAATCTTTGAAGTAAGTGCTGATATGTCTGTAGATCTTACTATTGTTGGCTGGAAAGATGATTATCCTGATAAACCAAAAAGGTATTCTGCAAGTCCACAGGTTAAAATAATGGATACCGCATTTGCAATTACACAACTTAATCGTACTAGAAGGATCTGGTTATACTTGCCAAAAAATTATGCCGTATCGGGTAAAACTTATCCTGTTATTTATTTGAATGATGGGCAAAATCTTTTTAATGAACAAACAGCTGCGTATGGAGAATGGGGTGTGGATGAATGTTTAGACAGTTTGCAAAAACAAATCGGAAAAGAAGTAATTATTGTTGGAATTGATCATGGGGGGCATAAAAGGATGAATGAATACAATCCATACGATCATATTCAATATGGGAAAGGGGAAGGTATGCAATATGCCAGTTTTTTGGTAACAACACTCAAGCCTTTTATAGATAGCAAGTATCGAACAATGAAAGGCCCTGAATATACTTTTATTGGCGGAAGTAGTATGGGAGGGGATATTAGTTTGTATACTGTTTTGCAATACCCAAATGTTTTTGGAGGAGCACTGATCTTTTCACCAGCTTTCTGGGTAACTCCTGATCTCTATGATTTTGCTGAAAAATTCAACAGCTCAACTATACCTAAACTCTATTTTTATGCGGGCGGAAAAGAGAGCGCAACTATGGTGTTGGATCTGAAAAAAATGACAGATATACTGGCGAAAAAAAGCAGGATTCAAATCAGAACAGTGGTGAGTCCTTTAGGCCAACATAATGAAGCAAGCTGGCGATCTGAATTTCCAGATGCTTATAAATGGATCACAAAAGATTTTTAAGATATTAGTATAGTATCCGATAAGAAACCCCTTCAATTGCGAGTTCTGTGTTCTCGAATACTTCTTTTGTTTCAAGTAAGAAATCATCTAGTTTTTCATACTTACTACTAAAATGCCCGATTAATAATTTTCTAGCATTTGCTTTTCGAGCCAGACTTGCTGCTTGTATGGTAGTGGAATGGTATCTAGCTGCAGCCCTTTCCTCTAGGGCTTTTAAATAGGTTGTTTCATGGTATAATAAATTTACATTTTGAACCTTTTCTGAAATCGATTCTGTATAAAGAGTGTCTGCGCAAAATGCATAACTACGATCAGGTAAATTTGCTTTTGTTACCAATTCGTTCTTGATAAGCTCCCCAGTTTTATTGATATAATCAATCCCACTTTTTAATTGGTCGTAAAAAGCTGCGGGAATGCCATATTCTATTACTTTCTCCCGGATAATTTTTCTGGGATTCTTTTTTTCGCTAATCAAAAACCCCCAACAAGGAATTCGATGACTTGTTTCGAAGCAGGCTACAGAAAACTTGGGGTTATCTAGAATGATACCTTCTTTTTCGAGCGGATGAAATATTAAAGTGAATGGTAGTAAAGTGTTTGCAACCTGTAGCTGTAGGTTAATAATGTTTAGCAGTTCAGCGGGGCCAAACAAATTTAAAGGGTGCTCTCGCCCTAGTAAGCCCATGCTAGTGATAAGTCCAATCAGTCCGAAATAATGGTCACCATGAAGGTGCGATATGAAAATATAGCCTATTTTACTATGCCTTATTCGATATCTGGCGATCTGCATCTGGGTGCCTTCTCCACAATCTATCAAAAAAAGTTGCTCATTTAAGGTAACTAATTGCGCAGTTGGATGTCGGTCATAGGCCGGTAGTGCTGAATTATTTCCCAGAATAGTTACTCCAAACATGCAAAATGGATTATAGATGTTTAACTATTTGGGGGCTACATTTATTGTTAAGGTTAGACTATTTATTTAGGGAAGGGGCCTTTTATTCCAAAATACACCAATTTTTTAATTAGCTTCCCTCTACTACAAAAAATCACTTGTAAAAATTCGAATATTCATTGATTTATCACTACTTTTGCAGCCGATAAAAAATTAGAAGTAAATTTCCGGAGTCTTTTTAAAAATTTTGAGATGCCTTATTTAACAACAGAAAAGAGAGCAAGTATTTTTGCAGAGTTTGGCGGAAAAGCCACTAACACTGGTTCAATAGAAGCACAAGTTGCTATATTGACTGAGCGTATCGTTCAGATTTCCAAGCACTTACAATCAAACAAAAAAGATTTTTCCACTCAGCGTGGATTAATGAAAATGGTTGGTCAGCGTAAGCGTTTATTAAGCTACATGCAAAAGCACAACCTACTAGGGTACCGTGCTTTGATCGAAAAACTAGGTCTGAGAAAATAATTTTTCCATGATACTTTTAGCTATTCCCAACTGAGACATCGATACAGTTGGGAATAGTTATTTGTGTCAATACCGGTTTTACCTAACCTTTCCATTAACAATGGCTACGATTTAAAGATCAAAATCTTTAAATCTCGGGCCTACTACAACCAAAAACATGTTATCACAACCAAAAGCTGTAAAATTTGACCTAGGTGGTGGCCGTGAGGTAACCCTTGGAACTGGTAAATTAGCCCGTCAGGCTGATGGTGCAGTTACCGTAACTCAGGGCAATTGCGTTATACTGGCAACTGTTGTTGCCAATAAAGACCCTAAAGATGGTCAGGATTTTTTTCCGTTAAGTGTTGATTATCAGGAAAAATTTGCATCTGCTGGTCGTGTTCCGGGTTCTTTTTTCAAAAGAGAAGCTCGTTTAAACGATTATGAAATATTAACTAGCCGTTTAATCGATCGCGCTTTACGTCCTCTGTTTCCTGAAGACTACCTCTGCGATGTGCAGGTATTGGTGAGTCTTGTTTCAAGCGATGCCGAAATTATGCCTGACTCTTTAGCTTGCTTGGCTGCTTCAGCTGCACTAGCTGTATCAGATATTCCAATTAAAGAAATGCTTAGTGAAGTGCGTATAGCGCGACTTAATGGCAATTTTATTGTAAACCCTACTCGTTCTGAGTTAGCGGCTTCTGATTTGGAATTCCTAATTGCTGCTACTGAAAAGAACTTGATGATGGTGGAAGGTGAAGCGAAAGAGTGTTCAGAAGCTGATTTGATCAAAGCTTTGGAAATGGCTCACGATGCCATCCGTATCCAAATTAAAGCACAAGCTGAATTACGTGCTCAGGTTGGAGTAACTACAAAACGAGAATATAAAAAACCTGCATCTGACGAAACTGTCAACGAAAAAGTGGTTGCATTTGCTAAGCAAAGGGTTTATGAAATATCTAAAAAAGGGTCTGCTAAGCATGAACGAACAGATGCTTATAGTCAGTTAAAAGACGAGTTGATTGCTAGCCTTGGTGAAGGAGCAACTGATCTTGAAAAGAAACTGGCTAAAAAATATTACGAAGACCTTAAGTGGGAAGTAGTTCGCGATATGATGTTAGAAGACCGCATCCGCTTGGATGGTCGTCAACTGGATCAAGTTCGTCCGTTGGCAATGGAGGTGGAACCACTTCCTTCTCCACATGGATCTGCGTTATTTACAAGAGGTGAGACACAGTCTTTAACCACCGTAACATTTGGAACTAAATTGGATCAATTATTGGCTGAAACTGCAGCTAAATCTGAATATAGTAGTTTCTTCTTGCATTATAATTTTCCTCCTTTCTCAACCGGCGAAGTGAAGATGATGCGTGGAGTTGGTAGAAGAGAAGTTGGGCATGGTAACCTTGCTATGAGAAGCTTGAAACAAATGATGCCTGGTAATGAATATCCTTACACCGTTCGAATTGTGAGTGATATTTTGGAAAGTAATGGTTCTTCTTCAATGGCTACCGTATGTGCGGGTTCATTGGCTTTAATGGATGCAGGTGTGCCTTTCCCAAAACACGTAAGTGGTGTGGCAATGGGATTAATTACACGTGCCGATGGCAAATACGCAATCCTGACTGATATCTTGGGTGATGAAGATCATTTGGGAGATATGGACTTTAAAGTTACCGGTACACGCGATGGTATTTGCGGTGTTCAAATGGATATTAAAGTAGATGGCTTAAGCATGGAAGTGATGATGGAAGCACTGGCTCAAGCTCGTAAAGGTCGTTTACACATTCTTGATGCAATGTATGAATGTAT
>JAYUFN010000294.1:0-4111 GCA_043738705.1 Bacteroidota bacterium | reverse complement strand
GTTTCAATAATTTCTGAGCAGTAAAACTTCTCTCCATAGCACGCATGGTAGTAGTTCCGATTGAGCAAATACGTTTTCCGGTTTCCTTTGCTTTGTTTACAATCTTACAAGCTTCTTCATTGATCTGATAATATTCGGCATCCATTTTATGTTTGCTCAAATCCTCTACTTCAATAGGTCGAAAAGTTCCAAGACCCGTATGTAAAGTAACTTCTGCAAAACGGATCCCTTGAATTTCGCAACGCTTGATCAGTTCTTTTGAAAAGTGTAAACCAGCAGTTGGCGCAGCAACAGCTCCTTCGTGTTTTGCATATACTGTCTGGTAGCGCTCTTTATCTTCTTCATCGGGCTTGCGCTTGATGTATTTAGGTAATGGTGTTTCTCCTAAGAACTCCAGCATTTTTTTGAAGCTTTCGTCATCATCATCCCATAAGAAACGAATGGTACGCCCACGGCTTGTAGTATTATCAATTACTTCAGCAACCAATTCTTCATTATCTCCGAAATATAATTTATTTCCTACACGAATCTTTCTTGCGGGATCTACAATTACATCCCATAAACGGTTAGGTTTATTGAGCTCACGCAATAAAAATACTTCAATTTTTGCGCCGGTCTTTTCTTTGCGACCATACATTCTTGCCGGAAATACTTTTGTGTTATTTACTACAAAAACGTCTTTGTCGTCATAATACTCTAGAATGTCTTTGAAATGTTTGTTCTCCATATGCCCTGTCTTACGATCAACCACCATTAAACGGCTGTCTTCGCGCCTTTTGGTAGGGTTCCGTGCAATGAGGTTTAAGGGAAGGTCAAACTTGAATTGTGATAATTTCATGTGTCTATACTTGTTTTAAATAATAGCCACAGTCAGGTTGTCGTCCTACAGGTGTGTAGGATTAGACTCGCTTCATGTTACGGCATGAATTTTGGAAGTTGGCAAAGGTAAGGGATAACTAGATAGAAGCCAATTTTAACAATTTGCCGATGAGTAAATTGTGCATGTTAATTTTTTATTGATGGCCATTCACTTAGATTTGCACTTACATTTGTTAGTTTGAGGGAAGGGACAAAAATTTAAAATATGATTCGACATTATTGGTGGAAATTGTTATCGATCCTTTTATTATTATATACCTCCACGTATGGTTTTTTTGTAAAAATCCCCAAACTAGATGATCGGATGCAGGAATCGGTCCGAAATTTCTTTTTTCATGTACCTATGTGGTTTGGAATGATGGTATTGCTTTTTGTTTCAGTTTTTTATGCGGTAAAATTTTTAAGAAATCCGAATCCTTTATACGATTATTATTCAAATGCCTTTGCCGCAACAGGTACCATCTTTGCACTATTGGGGATCGGTACCGGTGCTATCTGGGCGAACTATCAATGGGGTAGTCCTTGGAGTGGTGATCCTAAACAAAATGGTGCAGCAATTGCCATTTTAATATACCTCGCATATTTTGTTTTAAGAGGTAGTATGCAAGATGATGAAAAGAAAATGCGCATCAGTGCAGTATATAATGTTTTTGCCTTTTTTATGTTATTTCCAACCCTTTGGATCTTACCGCGTTTAACTGAGTCGCTTCATCCAGGCGGACAGGGTAGCGAGGGCAATCCTGGCTTGAACGGTAAGGATATGGATATGAATATGCGCAGCGTATTTTATCCTGCAGTAATAGGCTGGACTTTATTGGGTGTTTGGATTTCAACTTTGAGCATCCGCTATCAAATACTCAACGAAAAACAACTAAATAATGAATAGGTTAAAAAAAATATTTTTTCTCTTTTTATTTGCAACTACCAACTTATTCGCAAATGCTCAAATGGTGGTACCCAATACCAATCAAAACGATCTGATGCGCAGTAATGGTAAAATATTTCTGGTGATGACCATCGTTGTGGTGATCATGGCTGGGCTTCTACTCTATGTGTATACCATCGATAAGAAGATTACTAAGTTGGAAAAAAAGTAGTGAAATTACTTGCTTTTCAGAAGTGATTATTCTCGGTAAAAAAAGTCAAAAAATAACGAACTAAAAAATTACTTATGTCAATTCAACAATCTTACAGTTTCTTTCAAAGTGTGGAAAAAAGCTTTGATAAAGCAGCGAAGTTTACCAAATGGGAACAAGGCTTGCTAGATCAAATTAAAGCTTGTAATAGTATTTACAGTATGCGTTTTCCTGTGAAAATGGATGATGGTCGTATTGAAGTAATTGAAGCTTATCGGATTCAACATTCTCAACACAAAACACCTTGCAAAGGTGGTATTCGGTTTAGTTTAGCAGTAAATCAAGATGAAGTAATGGCATTAGCATCATTGATGACGTATAAATGTGCTATCGTAAATGTACCTTTTGGTGGTGCTAAAGGTGGAATAAAAATTAACCCAAGAAATCATAGCACCTACGAACTTGAAAAAATTACTCGTCGTTATACAGCTGAATTGGTGAAGAAAAATTTTATAGGTCCGGGTATTGATGTGCCCGCTCCTGACTATGGAACTGGGGAAAGAGAAATGTCTTGGATTGTTGATACCTATCAATCATTAAACCCAAGCGATATTGATAGTGCAGGTTGTGTTACTGGTAAGCCAATCACCCAAGGTGGGGTTCATGGAAGAAGAGAAGCTACGGGGTTAGGTGTTTTTTTTGGAATAAGGGAAATATGCGCTATGACAGATGTGATGGCAAAGCTTGGTTTGCAAAATGGTGTTGAGGGGAAATCTGTGATTGTTCAAGGATTAGGTAATGTAGGATATTTCTGCGCTAAGTTTTTCAGAGAGCATGGGGCAACAATAGTATCGATTGCGGAATATGAAGGCGCAATTTATAAAAAGGATGGAATTAATGAAGAAGAATTATTGCAGCATAGAAAAACTACCGGCAGTATTTTAAATTTCCCTGGGGCTACTAATCTTGCTAATACTGGTGATGCATTAGAATTGGAATGTGATATCCTTATACCAGCGGCACTAGAAAATGTTATTGATGCAGAAAATGCTCCAAGAGTAAAAGCGAAAATTATTGCAGAAGCAGCAAATGGTCCTTTGACTCCTGAAGCAGATGAAATATTTGTGGAAAAAGGAATATTAGTAGTGCCAGATATGTATCTAAATGCTGGCGGTGTTACCGTTTCTTATTTTGAGTGGCTAAAGAACCTGAGTCATGTACGTTATGGTAGAATGGAAAAACGCTTTACAGAGAATATGAATGCACATATTTTGAATCAGATTGAGGGATTAACTGGGAAAACTGTAGGTCAAAAAGAAAAGGAATTCATTTTGCACGGTGCAGATGAAATTGATTTGGTGCATAGTGGATTAGAAGAAACTATGATGAATGCAACAAGAGAAATTATGGATATCATGAAAGCAAACCCTACAATTCCTGATATGCGAACTGCAGCGTATGTAAGTGCGATTAATAAAGTAGCAATTAGTTATACTGAGCTAGGAATTTTTCCATAACAGTTAACGAAATATATAGTAGCCGTTGCATTTCAGCAACGGCTTTTTAAAACTTAATTACAATACTATTCGATAAGCTATAATAAAAATGATGAATTGGAACTATGGGCGAGTCATCGTACATTCCTGAATAAGTTATACTAAATCCAACATGTTTCCCTGCATTGATATTCCATGAAAAATGTGGTGCAATTCTTGGTTGAAATTTAGCAAATCCATTTTGCAGAAAAATATTGATTGCTAGTTCACTATTGCTACTCGCTTTCCAATCTAGCCGCACATAAGAATTTAATTTGAGTAATTTATTTGTAATAGGATTGATGTTAGTTGGCAATTTTAAAGAATCAACAGCATCATAATTCCACCTTTCTACTTCGTACATCAAACCAATACCAGCATTGAAGTCCCAAGTATTTTCTTTCCAAACATTGTACCTGATATTAGCTCCAACCAGTGCACGCATTTCAAGCCCTCGCTTATTATCCCATTGGTATTGTAAAAATGGCTCTGGTTGAAATTTATTTTTATAATTATGGCGATAACGCAAATGAAAATAACCAGCGTTCAAAATATCATCAGGCCCATTATAGGTAAATCGATAGCTGGATGCTAATAAAAAGAGTTCCTTTTTTTTCTGTA
>JAYUFN010000293.1:0-4119 GCA_043738705.1 Bacteroidota bacterium | reverse complement strand
CATGTAGGCGGATTAGCAATTGGATTACGATTCAATCTTAACCGCTAGGCAACAAAAAATAATAATCTCGTATCTCAATATAAAAGGAAGCCCCAATGAAAAAAACATACTTAATACTTGGATGCTTTTTGCTTTTATTATTAAATGCATGTACGAAAGAAATTTCAAGCGATAATAATTTCACCCCCTATATCGATAACCCATTGAATGACACGGCATGGGTTAAAACGGTAAATGGCGATGCACCGATTTATGCATTGGCTGATACTATTTTTCAAAAAAATATTTTCACAGATTCTTTTGATCTAGCTAAAGATGCTAAGCTTGAATACGGTGATAGTTTGGAGATTGAAATAGATGCAAACAGCTTTTACACAGGAACTGGTGGTGGAACTGGCGGTTCTGGTGGATCACAAGATGGTAAAGCAAAAATTGAGATTTTAAGATTACAAAAGAAAGGCGATTTTATTAAAGCATATCGCCCCAACAATAGTTTAGGTTTCCCATTGGAGACTGCTGGAGGGTTCTTTATACGCGTTTCAAAAAATGGGCAAGAATTAGTTTTGAACCCGGGATCAAAAGTTAAAATTAATTTTTCCGATATCACAGAACCTGTTAATAATATGCAGGTCTTTTATGGTAGAGAAACATTTCCATTCCCAATTGGGGCATTGGATTCAGCACATACCTGGATAAGGGATACAGATACCAGTTGGCTAAAAACTTTCAGAAAACAAACCAGTACTGGATTCATCAAAGGTTATCACTTAGAAGCTTCTCATTTAAGATGGATTAGTGCTCACAGGTATCTTGACAGCACTATGGCGAAAACAAATATTTACGGAATATTACCTCCAAACTATACCAATAAAAATACCCAAGTATTTGTTGTATTCAATAATAATAGGACCGTCTTGGCTATGAATAGTGATCTTGGAACAAGAAGCTTTAAAACAGGCAATATTCCTCTGAGATCAAAAATAACATTAGTATCAATTTCTAAAATTGGTCAAGACCTTTATTTGGGAATCAAAGTTGTAAATGATGTAGGAACTATAATCAATTATAGTATAACTCCAGAAAAGAAAACATTGGCACAGATATTGGACTACCTAAACTCCTTATAGTTGATGTATAAGAATCATCGGGGGATGAAAAGGAGGGTTGCATTTTTGCAGCCCTTTATTTTTTGAAATCAAATAAGGTAGCGGTGAAAAGTGCGCGTTCTCTTTTTTTAAAAATTACATTCCAATTTCCTTTGTAACGCAAAACGCTAGGGACGGTCAATCCATCAAACTTAGTCATTTCAACTTCCATACTCACATCAAAATCATAGACTCCTGCTTTATAGCTTAGGCTATAATTCCTACCCAAGACTTCCAGATTTTTCATATCGAACCAAGTAACCATTTCATCTACAACGATATTGTCTTTTTTAAAACCACCCAATTCTTCTTTAGGAACAATTGAGAACACATAAGCTAGTATTCCATGGTACTCTACGATATCTAAACGGTAGTTATAATATTTTTGTGCGCGATCATCGTAGAGGTCTAACTTGTCTCCAATAAAAGGGATGCCAGGAATTTTTTTACCCGGGTTAAAGAACAACATTTTTAATTGATCTTTATGCTTTTCAATACCTTTTTTTTCAGATGCTGATAGATTTCTACCCTTTACAATATTATTTTCTCCGCATATTTTTCCTTGCGTAAAAAAAAGCCCTGCATACAATTCTGGAGTTAGGTAATTATATTTTTTTTTGGAATCATAAAAATCACCGGTAATGGTTTCTTCCAGTACCTCCATCGTTCTACAACCATCCAAATGGTTCTGTTGGGTTTTACTTGATAAAGAGGCCTTTACCACCCCAGATTTATCAAGCATCCGAATATCATTATAAGAAGTGAACCCTAAAATACGAAGATTGCGAAATGCTTTATAAAAAGTAGTGTCTTCTTTTATAATTGCAAGGACTCTTTTATAATCGAAATTATTTCTTACCACCACTTCGGCCAAAGTGAAAGGCTGCTTATCTAACAATACAGTGGTGTCTTGCGCTTTTGCAATGCAGGAAAAAAACATGAAAACAAAAAAACTATATCGCATTATTTGGGAAATATCATTTTATAATCCACTTTAATTCTACCCTTATTGATATCGTTTAATTTTCCTTGCAACAATTTTTTGCGTAATGGCTTGATATAATCAATGAAAAGCTTGCCTTCGATATGATCGTATTCATGCAATAATACACGTGCAGTAATACCATTGAACTTAGATACCTGAGGCTGAAAATTTTCATCCAGATAAGACAGGGTAACTGTCTCAGCACGAAAAACGTCTTCTCTAATCTTTGGGATACTCAAACAACCTTCATTATAAGCCCACTCTTCGCCTTCTAAAGATTCTATCTGTGCGTTGATCAATACTTTCTTTACACCCGGTCCATCGGGATACAAATCTTTTTCATCATCGTCCAGATTCTCGAAAATCTGTTCGCTATCTAATATAAAAAGTCGAATGTCTTTGTTGACTTGTGGTGCAGCCAATCCTACTCCATTACTTTCATACATGGTTTCCCACATATCCTCTATCAATTTCAACAATCCGGGATAGTCGGCTGTAATATCCTTACAAACCTTGCGTAAAATAGGCGCCCCATAAGCTACAATAGGAAGAAACATGAAAATCTAATCATTTAATTTGTGCAAAAATACCTTAATTGCTGCAACCAGCAAATCCAAATCTAACTTAATGATTGAAGGTACTCTTGAAGCATAATAGTTGCAGCGATCTGATCTATATTGCCTTTCACTTGACGGTCTTTTTTTTTCATACCCATCTCAACCATTGCACGAGAAGCCATTTTGGAAGTAAAGCGTTCATCAATTTTTTTCAAAGGAATATGCGGAAATTCTTTTTGTAGTCGTTTAACTGCCATCGCAACAAGTGGTGTTGCATGTGTTGCGGTAGCGTCTAAATTCAGTGGTTCCCCGATCAAGATTAATTCTACTTGTTCGTTTGCGAAATATTGCTTCAAATAATCAAAAAGATCTTTTGTAAGCACAGTTGTTAGAGCGGTTGCAATAATTTGCAAAGGGTCAGTTATGGCCAAACCGGTTCTTTTACCACCGTAATCTATGCAGATGATTCTCGCCATGTCGTAAATTATAAATACAAATCAATAATTACAAATAAACCAAATACCACACTAGCAATCCCATTAGCAGTCATAAATGCGATATTTACATTGCTAAGATCATTCGGTTTTACGACACGATGCTGGTATACTAACATTCCTATAAAACCAAGAATCCCTATCCAATACATTAGGTGAAATACTCCATAGATCCCAGCAATAACTACAGTTGAGGCACACAAAAGATGCAATAATTCAGATACTCTCAATGCGTTTGCAGCACCCAAAACACTTGGTATTGAATGTAGTTTGTTTGACTGATCAAAATCGATATCCTGCATTGCATAAATAATATCAAAGCCACTTACCCAGAATATTACGGAAAGAGAAAATAAAATAGGAAGTAAATTAAATTGTCCTGTAACAGCCAAATAAGCACCGATTGGCGCAAGTGATAATCCAAGACCTAATACTAAATGACAAAATGCAGTGAACCGTTTAGTATAACTATAAAAAAGAATTACGAATAAAGCCAATGGTGAGAGAAAAAAACATAGGAGATTGATCGTGTAGCTGGCGAGTACAAAAATCAAACAATTCAACATCACAAATCGCAGAGCACTATTCGGAGAAATGATACCCTGAGGGATTTCGCGAATCGCAGTTCTTGGATTTTTCGCATCGAAACTTCTATCAAGATAACGGTTAAAAGCCATAGCTGCACTTCTTGCAGTAATCATACAAATCAATACCATCAAAAGTTTAAAGGAAAGCAGCATCCCCGATTCCCACTTACTTGTATCAATACCCCATCCGATTATTTTATTAAGCGGATTTGCAGCATCATTTTTTTTGATACCAAGAAAAAACCCAATCATTGCAAAAGGAAGTGCAAAAATGGTATGTGAAAATTTTACAAGACTCAGATATTTTTTTATAGTGGTCATTTTATAAAGTCAAAATTAAAAATTAAAAAA